>JALSJK010000035.1 GCA_026989395.1 Methylomonas sp. | reverse complement strand
GAATCTTCTCCAAGCCTTGAGGTACGGCCGTGCTGGGTACGAACAATCCAAATTCACTCCCTTGTTCAAGCCAATTCCCGCCGATTTGTTGTGTTGAACGTGGATAGGGAAATTGCGCCCAGTTATCGGGTAATCGACTGTTTGGGAACTCGCTGACCAGTGCGCTTTCATCCAATTCGTAAATTCCCAGACGATAGCTTTTGGGAATCAGCCTTGGTGAGGGCAGATAGTTTGCCATTTCCAACAGGGCTGTTGCCGCGGATGCCGCAAAATAAAGTACCGCCTGACCGGGCTTGTTCCAACGCGCGCCATCCTGATAACTTGCCCCTAAGCCGGTATAATTTTTAAGGTATTTTTCAGGGCAAATCCGGTAAAGGCGCACTATACAAATTCACCGTATTCTATTTTTCTCAGCACCTGAGAAACCCAGCGCCTGCCCTCGTAAGTATCAAGCAAGGCAATGGGTTTTTCCCCTTGCAGAGCAGGCGCCGGTGTATTCAGCCATTGTTTAGCCGATTCTATATCGCCAAACAATTCCACGGCCTGTTTAAACAAACGAATAGTGTCCAGCATTTCTTCACTGGCGGCAGAGGACATTTTTTTTAGTCGATAGAAACGACTGAGGTTGCTGGAGGTTGTCCCGAGGATACGGACAAAAAGCTCCCGGTTACCCATCATTTTAACGGCACGTTTGACCAACTCCCCCGGCAGCCCTGACCGGACGCTTTGAATATAGGCGACCGGATCATTAAGCTGATTTTCATCAAGGCCAAGTGTAGTGAGCAATAATGCTTGTGGAGACATAAAAACCTCAAAAAATAATCATTATGATGTCAATATACCATCATAATGATGATAATAAAACAGCGAACTGTTATATGGCGAACATTATCAAAACCAGGGAACGGTGGCGGTTTTGCTCAGGCCAAATTGGTCAAATTCACCGTGGATTGGCTTCGACTTTAACTCTCCAAACTGGAGATAGCGACGGTGTTTGTGTCCGTTTGAGGTACTTAGTAGTTCAATATATGGATTTTCCAAACCTGTCAGTAGCATTTTTTCACGATAGGCATAAGTCGCCGTTTCTGAAATTGACCCTCTTTTAATAAGACGCTGCAATTTCGCATTACTCATGGTTGGTCTTATCCGTGAAATAGTTCTATAACCCTTTATTTTTTCTGGCACTGGCAAAATTTTGCTAACTTCACAATAACCGATCATTCCACCTAGCCAGTTGCTTTGCTGTAACGCGGTTAAGCTAGGTTGATCACCATGAATTCTAATTACATCGCCCAACTTGGTTTTATATTTGGGAAAACTCACGCCTATTGACGTTTGCTTTAAATCAACCAAGGCTTTGTGGAACTTGGCAAACACTTTATTTCTAATAAAGTAGAGCGGAACTTCTTCATCCGCTCTTAGTATTAAATCAATATAGCTGTCCATTATTGTTTTTCTCCGAACACACCCCCACGGACTAAAACAGCCATGACAAAATGCTCATCTTCGCTATTTTCCAATTTTTCGCCTTGGGAGAATTTATCAAACAAAGAGAAAAAGTCGATTTTTTGTTTGGGTTGACGATAGGCTCTGCCCAGATTTGTTACTGCACCATAGGGATCAATCGCTATCGGTCTTTGCTGATTTTCAAAATCAGGATACCAGGTGTCAATGGTGCGGATGGCATTACCAATTTTTTGCGAGTGCATGGCCGCGACACCATCGACGTGATATAAGATTTTACTTTTCTTGTCATTGCTATTGTTTTTATCTAGCACCAATTCTTCGCTGGGGTAAACATCTTGACATTTTCCGACCTTGGTAAAGGCGTTAATTTCCAGCAATAGAAATGGATTCTCACCTGCAAGCGTTTTTGCTATGAGATTTCCCAATTGTTTAATTTCATCCGATAGCTGGGTGAAGTTTTGGTTATCGCTATCCTGGTCGCTAAATGTCCAACTGCCTTGGTTGTCTTTGTTGATGACATCTATTTTTATTTCCAGGGCTTCACTGCCTACCCGATTTCGCCAAAAGAAACGACCACAGGCAAGATTAGCCGCATAACGATCAGCGAGTTCAGTAAAGCCATGTTCATTGATATATTCTTTTACTGCCTGGGTATAGGTTTGATTAAAACCTTCGTGATTACAGGCCGAGGGGTTTTCAACGCCACTTAATATCTTTAAGGTAAAATTTAATCTTAAAGTGTCCTGGGCGGGCGATAAGGCACAACTATCGACTGTTTGTAAATTGGCACTTTCAATTTTTGCGTCTATCTTGCCTTCTTCTGATTTTTTTAAACGGTTGGAAATGGTGCCTCTGACTGATTTTTCCTGTAATTTAAGCGGTGCGGATTGTGACTGCCTATTTTCCCAAGTGGTGCCGTAGAGTAGGCCGTCAGAGGGGACCAGTTTTTTTTCAAATGCTAAAACAGATGCGGGTATTTTGCTCATAATTTACTCTCCTGATTATTATTGCTGGTATAGTTGTTTTGGCAAAGGTAAAGATCGTTGCCTTGATAGGGTTGATAGCGCCAGATCATTTCTTCGATGTCGTCAAAATGATAGGGCATTTTAAATTCGCCTAAAGTCACAACACTTTCTGCGAAACGATGGGGTGTGGTTGGGTCGCGGGTATTTTTTAATTGTCCCAGGCTGCTGATGCCTTGATAGCCAACGGCAATCGGTACAATCCAGCCCTTTTCCTTTTTAGCCGGTTTGCTTTTAGTGACTTTATGTTCTGCATCTATTTCTACCTTTGTAGTAGTTTTTAGGTATTCCAGCATGGCATCAATGGCATCTTTGCCTTGTTGCATGGCTTTTGTCATTAAGTCTTGTCGGCTAACCAGACAAAAACCAGGCATTAAATATTTGCTTAAATCTCTGGGTTGATCGTTGTCAGCTTGTAGATGTCGGCTGGGTTTAAAGTGCAGAATATCGCCACTGGCAATTTTCATAGTGTGCAGGGTGCTATCAATAAAATCTGTAAATGTCTGGTAATCTATAACGCCAATTTCACACTCGATAGCGAGGGTTATTTCCATATCACACCGCGCTTCTTCTATAAATGAAGGTCTTTTGCCCGATTTATCCAGCGGGTTACTTGTCGCTATGATTGAGTAGATATAATCACCTCTACCTTTATAAGTCTGTAAGGTCATATCCAAACAGCTTACGATAATGCCGGTGAATTTAATGTCTTTAAATTCAGTATCTTTTAGTTTTCGCTCCAGTGCGTGCATAAAGCCTAACCACGCTGTCATCGCTGGATAACCAATCGTGTAAGGACTGGATAGTGCATTGGCATTATGGATTTTTAAATTGGGAATCAGTAAAAAATCTTTCATAACAGTAATTCCCGTTCTTGTTTCAAGATATTTTTAATATGCTCAATATCATCATCGCCTAATAATTTATTGTCTTTTATTGCTCGCTTATAATTGCCGATGAACCAATTGGCAAAATTGCTTTGTGCCTGATTGAGGTAATCCTGGTTTTGTTTATCATCTGTTCTAATGTCTGCGAATTTCTCATCCAGCCAGATTTTTTGCCAAAGGCTTAAACCATGATAGGTTTCGCTCTCTGACCAGCCTGCTTTAATGTCTCGAATTTGATCAACAAGCCGTCTGACTTTTGTTATGGAATTCAATACCACATCATCACGTTTGTCTCTAACGTCCTTGTTGTTTTTTCTCCAGCTTAATATTTTGTGAAATTGCTCAAAGTCGATTTTAAATAAATCAACCCATAGGCAGTTTTCAAAAAAATTCGTTTTGGGGGCTTGGACGGGCCGTTTTTTTAGTTGCGGTGGCAAGGAAGACAGTAAAAAACTAACGCCGCCATTTTGAGCATTTAATGTGCTGATATTCTGTGCTTGTGTGCCGCCATATCCAATTGAGCTTAAATCATAGATTTCATTTATTTCGCCTTTTGTCTCGGCGGGCTTGGCTTTTTTTAATTCTTCTCTCAGCGTTTTGTTTTCTCCAGAGAAACGCAGATCATTTATTTTTTGTTTTAAGGTGTAAATCATCCCGGAAGCGTTTAACACGGAGAGTAGATGATAATCCTCATTCACCGGGAAATAGACTTGTTTTATTTTTTCGCTGGTTTGATTTAAATCAGAGTGTTTGACTTGCAGAAAACCATGCCTTATTTGTTCAAAATTGATTTCCTGTGTTTGAAATTGCTGTTTGATTGTGTCGGTATTTTCTTCCAGATGTTGCAATATGGTTTTACCATCTTGTAGCACTATCCTTAAGAATTTTTCAACATCCAAGGCCGCCGCATTACCAAAAACATCAAGCTCAGTCTCTGCATTACCTGAACGCATTAATCCATCATTTTCTTTTGGTGCATTAACAATAATGCTGGTGACTTTGGCATCAGGATGAACAAACTTGGCAGGGTGAGAACTGAGTGATAATTGTTTGGCACGATTTGAAGCATCTATTAACCAACCTTCAAGACCATATTTTTCCTGGGCTTGTTGTTGAAATTTGTAGTTGTCTTCTTCGCTGGTATTGCTTTTTATTTTTTTCTTTAGAAAATCTTGTTTTTTATTTTCCAAGAATTCTGTGATTGCTGTATCTAACATAAATAATCCTCTAAAAGCATTAATATAAGGCTGTCCATCTTACAAAAACCATAACAACAACCTTGGTTATGATGACTAATACACATACCTGGATGCATCATCCAATAAGCTTCAGCAGTGTTGTTTAACGCATAAAAACAAATTTCATCAACTTACACAGCAATAATAATACGACAAAATTAATTTGTCAACCATATAACTATAAGTTTATATAAAGTTTATTATTTAATTTTCTGTTACAATTTACGACACTGCTGAAATGCAGCTTAGAAAATATAACTATCTGTTTATATATTTAATTCACTGCCGTACAGGCGGCCATTCTTTGGAAAGCCCTAACTGTTCGTTATAATAAAACTTCTGAGTAGTTAGAGGCTTTCCATAAGTCGGTAAATTTATTTCTCCATAAATCAAAACCGTCTCTTCTAGGTCTAAATCACGTTTTTTTGCTTGTTCAGCCATCAGACCAGCGTAGTCATGCTTAAACCATAAATTTTGTATTTCTTCATCGCTAAGTGATTTAATCGTTAAATTATCTGTTCCGACTGTAACCTTATTACCTCTTTCTCCTTTTTCCCATAATTCGTTTTCAACTGTTAAAAAAACTGTCAAATCTTCACTTTTATTGCCTCTAAAACGTATATATTGCTGTGGCAAAGCCGTTAACCACCAATCACCATCGATCCAGCCCTGCATGGTTTCCGGGCCTTTTTGCTCATAGTTGGTTAATAATTTATGAATGACTTGATGTTCTAAATCCGCCAATTCAGATGTATTTGTTTTTTGTATTCGGTTTGTGGCATCAAGGTTTTCAGCGAGTGCTTGCGTATCAACTAACTTATTCAAATCATAGCTGCTTAGATCATCTTTATGGTTTTGATACCCGGGCCACTTGAAGGCAATTTTCTTGCCGCCTGTTTTTAGAGCACGGTAGTTGTATTTCATAATGGCGATATTAGGCTCAAGCACTTCTTTTTCCCTGTGCCTAAGCACCCGTCCCGCTAACTGAATAAATGAACGAAATGATGAAGGTTCAATCACTGCCCAATCAAAATCATGGTCTCTACCAACTTCTTCAACGGGTGTCGCCACTAAAATAAATATAATATTATTGGCTTCTGATTGGTCGATGTGACTTCTTATCACTTCATCTTGCAGAATGTGATCATCGCCCTGATTGCGTTTTAATATCTTATCCAGATATTTTTCTTGGGCATGGCGCATCAATAAAACCTGTCTGGAATGATAGGCCATTGTTTTAATTTCGGCATCTTCTGCTAAATTGTTATTTAACAGAAAACGAGTTAAAGCAACACAGGGGTCTATATTGGCGACTCTGACTACGCCAATACTTATTTTTTTGTTGGTTTTTGAGTCAACAAAATAATGATGTTTATGTTTTTCTAAAACCGATTGTTTTACAGCTTCAAAATACTCACTTACCTCTGTACTGCAAGGGGCAATATTGGCTTTTCTCCTGACCGGTTGTTTGCCAAGTTGCTCTATGCGCTTGGCTATGAATTTATCATGCTGTTTTTTATAGTTTTCTTTGTTCTCAAGGGTGGTCACTTTGGTTTTAAATTCATCAATCCAGGCACAACCTATAGTTTTCTTTTTGCCACGCATTGTTGCAAAAATATCCCAACCTGTCTGATAAGCATTAAAATAGCCCTCGGCTAAATCTGGTGGAATAGTTGCCGAAGAAATCATCACTTTTCGGCCTAACATACCGGCAAGGTGAATTAAGCGACCTATGGCAATTAAATCTTCATTATCGAAATCATCAATTTCATCAATGACTAAATCGGATGACATCAGTCGTAAAGTCGGCAAGATATAGCGACCGCCGCGTTTAGTTTCTGTGGCTTGAATAATATGATCGATGGTGCAGGCTAAAACAGGCGCGTATAAAAACTGCCGGTCTTTGCTTCTTTTCAGGACGGTATCCAGTCCTTGTTCAGGAAAATCGCCAGAAAAAATAATTTCATTTTCCAGCAGACTGGTGTCTGACTCTGAACCCGTCTGATTGTTTTGCTTATCCAAATCCATTATGGCTTTAGAGCCAATTAAAACGGCTAGTTCATCTTCTTTTAATTCAATTTTTGTTCTATATTCATGTCCGGTTTGCAAGGTCAGGGTTCTTAGTCCAAGAGCCAAAATATAGCGCAGGCTTTCTTCATTGGCCGAAAGTGCTTGCATGATTTTGGCATTGGCAAAGGTTTTACCTTTGCCGGTTGATGCCATATTAACGGCAAAAAAACCAAGCTGATGTTTATCCAGGTCTTTTTCGTCAGTCTTCCATTTTTTAATCTGACTCACGGCTTTATCTTGCCATTGGTAACCCTCTGGGCTTTTTTTACTTATATTTTTGTTATTGGTGACCCGAATATCCTGATTAAATACAGCTTCGAATTGAGGTAGTTTTCGAGTATTTCTTTTGGCTTGTTTTGCAACACCGTACAGATGTTCATCCAGCTGTTGTTTCAATTTATTATGATGATCGGTGTTGGCAAATAACTTGACACTGCTATGCCAGTTATTATCCTTTGGTAAAGATGAATAGTAGTGGTCACCCAACATCAAGCACAGGCGTGAATACGTCATGATGGGTCTGAAAACGGGGGAATGAATGAGTTGTTCAATTTGAGATAAACTATTTTTTAGTTTTATCGCATACTTTTTAACTTCTTGTTGCCACTCAATTGATTTACTGGGTAGTTCATCAAATTCAAACCATTCATCAAAGGCTATTTTTTCTTTATTATTTTCGTACCCCCAAGTTGCAGAAATGATTGGCAATAAATTTGCAAGCTTGACTTCCTTTCCTTTGTATTCTTTGTTGGTTAAAGGTAATTTATGATGAGATAAAACCAGCCAGGCTATCATGCCGGCAAGTGGGGGCAAGTTAGCTAAAGGGTTTTCTACGTTTTCTATTTTTAATTGTGCTATTTTTTTATGGATTTCATCGCTTATCAGATAATCTAACCATTCTTCATCACTTTTATTACCCACTATTGCGATTAAAAACAATAGAGAAACCCATTCATGCCTTAACGGGTCACTTTGGGTTTTATTTTTACCTTTTAATTTATTTTGAAATAAAACGGTCGTTTTGCCGAAGTCATGTAACAAAGCAGAAAAAACAGTTACTGATTCTATAATCGGTAAAAACTGCCAATCCTTTTCATTTGAGAAATTTGTTGTACTCTGTTGGGTATAATTCACCGGCACAATGCCCTCATGATTAAACCTATCCCGATTGCCGACGATCCATAATAGCTCACTGCGGCTGCGGCTTCTAATCCAGTGGCAGGTGACGGCGGTGTTTTTGGTGGCGGTTTTGCGCAGCAGTTTTTTGACCGCTTGCAGCCCTTCTTCAGTAATCACGGTTTGCCAGGTACGGCTGCCGATGCGGTTGGCGAAGGCGTCCAGCACTCTGCGGGTGCGGTTTAAGGCTTTTTTCTCGCATTCCGAGATGAAGGTGACCATCATAAAAATATCCCGCTTGTTTCTCGTTGAAAAAGCATTAAATTAGATGCATAATGATGCTTATTTTTATGCATTGGTAATTGATATGCGTACCACGATAAATATTGATGATGACTTGTATCAACAGGCTGTACAGCTAACGGGCAAAAATGAAAAAACCGCGCTGGTTCGGGAGGCTTTGCAGGCCCTGATTGAAAGAGAAAGCGCCAAAAGGTTGGCAAAATTGGGTGGTAGTGAGCCTCATCTGGAAAACATCCCCAGGCGGCGTGCTGTAAACGAATGATTCTGGTTGATACTTCAGTCTGGATTGATTTTTTACGCGCGGATGATTTACAACTAGCCGGTTTGCTGGAAGCCGCCTCTGTTTGCATGCATCCCATGGTGTTGGGTGAACTTGCCTGTGGCAATTTGAAAAATCGTGAACAGCTGTTGACGTTATGGAGAAAATTGCCAAAAGTGATTGAAGCATCCCATGATGAAGCTTTGTATTTTCTGGAACACAATGCGTTATCAGGTAAAGGAATCGGCTTTGTTGATCTGCATTTACTGGCCTCAACCGCCTTAACTGAATCCACTTTTTTGTGGACGCGGGACAAACGTTTGTATCTGATTGCAGTGGCGTTAAACATCGCCTACTCACCCTCTTGAGTTTTATCCCAAGTTTGTAACGCGGCCTCTTTTACACACTCAAACATAAAGTCCAGTGCTTTGTGCTGGGTGAATTTTTGCAGGATTTGCTGGCGAAATTCCTGTTCGCTCATTTTTTCTTTGGCGCAGACAAAGGCCCAGGGCAGAATGATGGCATCCTTAATCAGATCGGCGACATCAAAAACCAATGCGCCACGGCGAGTTTTGCCATGCATGACGGCAAAACCGTGTGGAATTCCTAGGACCCATAAACTTGTTGCTCCAAGACCATAAGCCAGGTAATTGCCATGATTGAGAAAGGCGTTGGCATCATCAGTGCTATCGAAATCCCGGACAAAATCATTATGTTTTGTGTATGTTGCTGCAATTTTGTACAGTCTTTTGGTCAATTGAGCTTCAATCAACAATAACTGAGTGACACTCCCGGCTTGTTCTATTTTAGCCATAAAACCAGCTAACATCTTTTCTATGTTGCTCTCGTCTGAAAAGAAGCCTTCAATGTGCAAATCTTTGTCTTTTTTCCAGACCTGTTGTAAATAGTTGAGTCGACTTGTCTGAAATTGTTTGGCGACCATCAGTCTTTTTTGTTTGTCAAACCAGAATGACAGCCAGCCTTGTATATATTCGGTGGGCCGGTATTCACTTTGTGGGGTCATCCATTCAATTTCATTTGCCATCAGCAGCGGTGTGCCTCCGCCGCCACAAAAGCCGATTAAAACACCGGAGGAAGCCAACATTCTGACGGCTGCCTGGGTAATGGATGTGCCGGTGCCCAGTAAAATAACGGTCGTATTGGCAATGGGAATATTCCAGTATTGTTTTTGTTCCTGGGCCTCTGTCAGATAAAGTACGCGGCCATCTTTTTGCATCACCCGGCATTTTTCCAGATAATAAATATTGGCCCGTTTGGAGTGAAGTATGGCTTTAAGATCGGTAAGCTGTTCCATTGTTTATTTCAATTTTGGCATGAATAAAGTGAATGTTGTTAAGCTGGGAAAAGGTGTATTGAATCTAAAAGAATAGCAAATATTTTATTGTTTGCTTTCTGGAAAGGTTTTTGTCTTGGAAAGCAAAAAGAACACTGCCATTAAGTTAACCCATCTTCGCAGCTTTTTGGGAGCTTTTTCGTCTCTAAGCCATTGATTTATTGTTAACACCAATTTTTTTAACTGAAAAGCCCTTTAAAATAAAAGGCGTTTTTTTCTGGCCTTACGTAGTGCCATTTTCTTACCCCCTATACCTTGCTTTTTTTAGTTTTTCATTGATGCTAGGGTTATGTACATTCGAAAAACCAAAACAAAAAATCTGGAGGATGGTGGCGCTTACCATACCTACCGGATTGTTGAATCCGTCCGTCTGGGCAAACAAGTCAAACAACGTAGCCACTTCAATACCGTATAAATTAGCCTAGGCAGACAATCTGCTATAATTCCACGGTTTCACTGGTTTTATTTAAATGGATTAATTCAATGTGCGGATTCTGCGGATTTATTTCTACCCATGCCATATCTGGACAGCAATGTCGGCCTATAATTGACCGGATGAATGATGCAATTATTCATCGCGGACCAGATGATTCTGGCGCCTGGTTTGATGAACCGTACGGCGTGGCGCTGGGGCACAGGCGCTTATCTATTCTGGATCTGTCGCCGGCGGGTCACCAGCCAATGGTTTCGGCAAGCGGTCGTTTTGTTATTGCCTTTAATGGCGAAATTTATAATTTTCAGGAAATCCGCAACGAGCTAGAAAAAGTCAGGAATTTTAATTGGCAGGGCCATTCTGATACCGAAATTTTGTTAGCAGCTATTGAAACCTGGGGGCTTGAAAAAGCTTTACAGCAATGTGTGGGAATGTTTGCATTTGCCGTTTGGGATAAAAAGCAAAAAACTTTGTCCTTGGCTCGAGATCGGTTAGGCGAAAAACCGCTTTACTATGGTTTTCAAAAAGGCATGTTTTTATTTGGCTCCGAATTGAAAGCATTGCGACAGCATCCCTCGTGGCAGGGAGAGATAAACCGTGATGCCTTGACGTTGATGTTAAGGTTTAATCATGTACCCGCACCGTATTCGATTTATCAGGATATTTTCAAGCTCATGCCTGGTACTTATCTGGTGATTAATGCGGGCCAGCAAGATTTACCCGAGCCGGTTCAATATTGGTCGATGCTGGATGTGGCGCAACGAGGTCAGACACAACTTTTTACTGGAACTGACCAAGAAGCTATAAAATCGCTTGATAGCGTATTAAAGCAAGCTGTTGCAGGGCAAATGGTTGCTGATGTGCCTCTGGGCGCTTTTTTATCCGGAGGATATGATTCCACTACGGTTGTTGCCCTGATGCAAGCACAATCCAGTCGCCCGGTGAAAACCTTTTCGATTGGATTTTATGAAGAAGGTTATAACGAGGCGGAACACGCCAAGGCAGTAGCTAAACACCTCGGCACTGAACATACTGAATTATATGTTCGCCCTGAGCAGGTGAGGGAAATCATTCCTTCCCTGCCTAATATTTATGATGAACCCTTTGCGGATTCTTCACAAATGCCGACTTGTCTGGTTTCTCAATTGGCGAAACAGCATGTCACGGTTTCTTTATCTGGCGATGGTGGCGATGAATTTTTTGGTGGTTACAAAAGGTATTTTGAAACTGCCAGTGCCTGGCAGAAACTTGAAAAAATACCAGGTCCATTGCGCCAGGTTATCGCTAAAATTTTGCTGGCAGTTCCAGTTGGCTATTGGAATCAGATTCTTAAATTATTCGCGCCATTACACGAAACTTTTCGTGCCGGAATCGGTGGTGATAAATTGCATAAATTAGCTCCAGTACTGGCTAATGGTGGAAAAAATATTCTATACCGGCGGATGATGTCGCAATGGGATGATCCTGCCGAGGTTGTGATCGGAGGCAATGAACCATTAACTGATTTTGATGATTCGCCGCAGTTGAATAATCATTATCATCAAATGATGTGTATTGATGCTTTGAATTATTTGCCCAATGATATTTTGACCAAGGTTGACCGGGCGGGCATGGCTGTCAGTCTGGAAACCCGAATTCCGTTGTTGGACCATCGGGTGGTGGAATTTGCCTGGCAATTGCCGTTGACTATGAAAATCAGAAATGGTCAGGGTAAATGGCTGCTGCGGCAGGTTTTGTACCAATATGTTCCGCAAAAAATCATGGACCGGCCAAAAATGGGTTTTGGCGTACCGATTGATTCCTGGCTGCGTGGGCCTTTACGCGAGTGGGCTGAAGATTTGCTCGATGAAAAACGCTTGCAGCAGGAAGGTTTTTTTAATGTCCAGCCAATTCGTCAGAAATGGCAGGAGCATTTATCCGGACAGCGTTTGTGGCATTATGATTTGTGGAATATTTTGATGTTCCAATCTTGGCTTCAAGAGCAAAAAGGCGCAGGCCGTTAATGCCAAAATCTTCTGTTTTTGTTTATGTCATTAATGTAGATTGGTATTTTGATCTGCATTGGGTACAGCGGGCAAGGGCTAAACTGGATTCCGGTGCAGAAGTGCATATTATTATGAGCCAGACTGATCCTGAAATTTTTGAAAGATTAACGGGGGCAGGGTTTATTTGTCATGTCTGGAATATTGATCGAAGATCCATTAACCCATTTATTAGTGTTCTAAGGTTACTCGACTTGCATCGCTTGCTTAAAACTATCCAGCCAGAAATTATTCATGCCATTACCATCAAACCGAATATCTTTGTTGGCTTGATTGCTCATGCTTTACAGATTCCTTATATTCTGAGTATAACGGGTACCGGGGTTATTTTTTCTGGAAAAACACTTGTTATTAGAATGGTTCGGCCCATTGTCCGTGGCTTGTATAAACTAGCAAATACTAGAATCAGGCGAAAACTGATTTTCGAAAATTTCTCGGACCGGGATTATTTTATTGAAACCGGGTTATGCAGAAAAGATGAGGCGGTTGCAATTTTAGGGGCGGGGGTTGATATTGATGTGTTTAGGCAAGTTCCAGAGCATCGCCGGGAACAGCCGGTTGTTTTGTTTGCCGGACGTTTGCTTTGGGATAAAGGCCTGGGCGATTTGGTTGATGCGGGAAGGCTGCTTAAAAAACAAGGTGTTGATTTTACAATAAAAGTGGCAGGAATCGTCGATCATGACACCATCAATGCCATAGCAGAAAAAACTCTGGATCAATGGCATGAGCAAGGGCTGATAGAGCGTCTGGGTAATGTTAAGAATATGCCCGCTTTGCTTGCAGAAACCAATATTGTAGTTTTACCGACATATTATGGTGAAGGCGTGCCCCGGATTTTGATAGAGGCTGGGGCATGTGGTCGAGCCGTGGTGACGACTGATATGCCTGGGTGCCGAGAAATTGTTTCACATCGGGTTAATGGTCTACTGGTGCCTTCAAGAAATGTGGAGAAATTGGCAGAAGCTTTGGCGGAATTAATTCAATCACCGGAATTAAGGGAAAAACTGGGCCAGGCTGGACGGGAAAAGGTCAAACGGTTTTTTTCTGAGCAGCAAGTGATAGGTGAAACCATGCAGTTGTACGAGGAGCTTCTTGAATGACCAGGGTTTTGATTACCGGAGCTAATGGTTTTATTGGTTCTGCCTTATCTGAGCGATTATTGACGGAAGGGTTTTTGGTTAGAGCTGCTTATAGATCTCAACCAAAACTGGTTGCGGAAGAAATTGAAATGGTCGTTGTTGGAGATATCAATGCCCAAACCGATTGGCAAAAAGCCTTAAAAGATATTGATATCGTCATTCATTTGGCAGCCAGAGTTCATGTGATGCAGGAATCAGCATCCAATCCGCTTGCAGAATTTAAGAAAATTAATACCGATGGAACACTGAATCTAGCAACTCAAGCTGCAAAAGCTGGAGTGCGCAGGTTGGTTTTTTTTAGCACGATAAAAGTTCATGGCGAACAAACTGAAAAAATTTATACTGCTTCGGATCAAGTTAACCCTCAAGATCCTTATGCGCTTTCCAAATGGCTGGCAGAACAGGGGCTGCAGGAAATTCGTAAAAACAGTGGTCTGGAAATAGTAATTATCAGGCCGCCGCTCGTATACGGGCCAAAAGTAAAGGGAAATTTTTTACGGCTTATCAATCTTGTCAATAAAGGGTTTCCTATTCCATTGGCGAGCGTCAAAAATAAAAGAAGTATGGTTGGAATCGATAATTTATGTGACTTGATAAAAACCGTTATATTGCATGAAAAAGCTGATGGTGAAGTGTTTTTGGTTTCTGATGGCCAGGATTTGTCAACTCCCGAATTAATTCAGTATATCGCCAGATGCTTGGAAAAACCGTCCAGGTTATTTCCTTTTCCTGTGTCATGGCTCTATTTTTTTGCCGCGTTGGTTGGGAAGAAACCGGAGGTTGAACGTTTATGCGGTTCATTGCAGGTTGATATAGAAAAAAATCGGGAAATACTGGGTTGGCAACCGCTATACCCCGTTGAACATGGAATTGGAAAAACTGTTGCTGATTTTCTTGAATGGAGTAAGCGGTGATGGCAGCAGTCTTATTATTAGCCGCTGTGTTAATTTCATTGGCGGTGACTTTGCTGGTTCGGTTTTATGCGCGTCATCATTTACTGGATATTCCAAATCACCGCAGTTCTCATCAGTTGCCTACGCCCAGAGGTGGAGGTTTAGGAATTGTTGTTGCCTTTTATGCAGTATTATTGTTTTTATTTTTTACGGGCAGGATAGAAAGTCCATGGTTTTATGCACTTTTGGCTAGCTTGCTGGTGGCCGGTATTGGTTTTTGGGATGACCATCAGTCTTTAGCGGCTCGTTGGCGTTTGTTGGTTCACCTAGGCGCTGCAATGCTGGCAGTGTTTTTTTTAGGAGGACAATTAACAACGCAGTTTTCTGGTTTAATGACACTTTTATTGAGTGTGTTTTTCTTGGTGTGGTCGTTAAATTTATTCAATTTTATGGATGGCATTGATGGGATTGCGAGTTCAGAAGCGGTTTTTGTATCCGTAGTGCTTGGAGGTTTGATGTGGTTTATCAATAGTGACCTGGCATTGGTGGCATTGGTTCTGGCTGCATCCAGTATGGGGTTTCTTATTCTAAACTGGCCAACCGCAAAAATTTTTATGGGCGATATCGGCAGCGGTTTTTTAGGTTTTGTGATAGCGCTGCTAATTTTGATTTATAGTCAGGTTTCCACCGTTTTTTTGCCGATTGGGTTAATTGTTTTTTCGGTTTTTATCGTCGATGCGACCATGACACTGATCACGCGTTTCCTCAGGGGTGAGAAATGGTATCAGGCGCATTGCAGTCACGCTTATCAGCATGCAGCGAGACAGTATGGACATTTGAAAGTGTTGTTAATGGTTTGGGTTATAAATTTATTTTGGCTGTTACCAATTGCAATTTGGATTTTTCTTAATCCGGGGTATGGGTTGGTAGGTTCACTGATTGCATATCTGCCTTTGATTTTTCTGGCGCACCATTTTAAAGCGGGCAGGGATTGGCGTTAGCAGTTTTGATATACTAAGCCCAACTTTTTTCTTGAAAAGGCACCAAGTACTACGTGAAATTTAAACATCGTTCTCGTTTATATATCTTTATCCATGATTTATTCATGGTTGCAGTAGCCTGGTTCGGTGCCTACTGGCTGCGATTTAATATGGATATTCCGGAATATTATGTGGTCGCAGCCAGGCAGGATTTTTTGTATGTTCTGCTCATCCAGGCGTTCTTTTTTTGGTTATTTGGTTTGTACAGAGGGGTTTGGCGCTTTTCATCGCTACCGGATTTGATGTGTATCTCAAAGGTAGTTTTGGCGGGAGTGTTTTGTATCGCCTTTAGTTTTTTTCTCTATAACCGGATGGAGGACTTGCCTCGTTCGGTATTACCTATCTATTTCTTTTTATTGCTGGTGTTTTTGAGTATTCCCCGGTTTTTTTATCGGTTTTGGAAGGAGCGGGTGCTTAAAGAAGGCGCAGGAAAAAAGGCATTAATCGTAGGTGCCGGCGCTGCAGGGGAAATGCTGGCCAGGGATTTACAGAGTGATCCCAACTCCGGATTCGTAGCGGTGGCTTTTGTAGATGATGATCCCAGAAAGAGAAAAAGAAATATTCGAGGTTTAAGGGTGGTTGGAGATATTTCTGCTATCCCAAGGTTTGTGGAGAGATTGGAGCTGGATGTGGTTTTGATTGCCATTCCTTCGGCGAATGATAAGCAAATGCAACGAATTGTTGAGTTGTGTGAAACCTGTAATGTGGCTTTTCAGACCCTTCCTTCAGTTAAGGAGCTACTGTCAAATACTGTTACGCGTGGTAATTTGCGTAATGTTTCAATCGAAGATATTTTAGGGCGCGAGCCGATCCAACTGGATTGGGAAAAAATAAAGGCGAATCTCCAAGGTAAAAAAATACTGGTAACGGGTGGTGGAGGTTCGATTGGGTCAGAGCTTTGTAAGCAGCTGGCTAGAGTCAATCCAGGAAAATTAATTATTTTTGACCAATCGGAGTTTAATCTTTATCGGGTAGATGCTGAATTGCACCAGGCATATCCTGAGCTTGATATACGGGCGGTATTGGGCGATGTATCGGACCGGATAGCGGTTCAAAGGATGTTGGAAGGTTGTCGGCCTGATGTTATTTTTCATGCGGCGGCATACAAGCATGTGCCATTGTTGGAAAATCAAATCAGGGAAGCGGTGCATAATAATGTGCTGGGCACTAAAATTTTAGCGGAACAGGCCATCAAAGCAGGTATTTCCAGATTTATTCTGATTTCCACAGACAAGGCAGTTAATCCGACCAATGTGATGGGGGCAACCAAAAGGGCGGCTGAAATCTTGTGTCAGAATATCAGTGATGTTAGTCGAACTTCGTTTACTACTGTTCGATTTGGCAATGTGCTGGATTCCGCCGGTAGTGTGGTGCCGTTGTTTCGTAAACAAATTAACGCGGGTGGGCCGGTAACGGTAACTCATCCGGAAATCAGCCGCTATTTTATGACTATCCCAGAGGCATGCCAGTTGATTATGAAGGCGGAAACCATTGGGAAAGGGGGTGAGGTTTTTGTGCTTGATATGGGAGAGCCTATTAAAATTCAATATCTTGTCGAACAAATGATTAGATTGTGTGGCAAGCGTCCCGGTGAGGATATCCAGATAGAGTTCATCGGTTTAAGGCCGGGCGAAAAATTACATGAAGAGTTGTTTCATCCTCATGAGCAATTGATTGAAACGGGTTATAAAAAACTATTATTGGCTAAAGCCAGATGCGATGACGGGGAGATTTGGGCAAGGCAGATCGAAGCCCTGGTCAAAGAATGTGTGCAAGGTAGTGAAGCAGAAATTCTGGCTAAATTAAAGGATTTGGTGCCCGAGTTTGAACAAATGAATGGCAAAAAAAAGCCCCCAGCAACTTAGATTGCTGGGGGTAATAAAAGCAGAATCATGAGGAGGAGTTCTGCTCGATACTACACCAGGAGGTATAAAATGAAAGTTGGTTTTAAGCAACTCTTGGAAAATTTAGCTTTCCAGGTTTGGCCTTACAGCGATGTTGCTGTAAATTGCCGCGCTGGCAAACAGTAGTGTTGATAAAACATAGCCACCTGAAATAAAGCTCCAGATGCCTGTTAAAAATAATAAACCAATAACTATATCGCGTTTAATGTCTTTCATGATTCCTTGGAAAAAAGTTAAAAGAATGTGCTCGCTGTTGCGAACTTGAAATCAGTATAAAGGTTTTTAATGAGTTTACAATAACCTCATTATTAAATAGATTGTTTCTTTTTTAGAAATAATAAAAAAGTCAATAGTTTTCTTAACTTTTTTAAGAGGGGTGGGTCGTTTATCGGCTAACAGTTCTGGTTAGACTTCGCGCGGTCACGACTACGGGGTTCTAACGACTGAGTTTTTGCCGATAGGCTGCGTTACTAAACAGTTGCGTAGCTTGCTATGCGCTTATTTTAGTGCCTTGCTCTCGGCATAAATCAGTGCGCTATAAATTCTGCATTCGTTACCGCGCGAAGTATATTTATCAAATGGGTCGTCGGATTATGGATAATTTTAGTACGGCGGTGGAAAAGTGGCTTGTGGCTATGATTTATTCATTTGTTATAGCCGATCCCAATATATTTTCCATCAATCCTTATTCTGAAAGGGAAGGTGGGGATGAGGATAGTTTTAAATATAAACCTGTTGGGATTGAGCTTGGAGCTATACCTCAAATAATTCGCGCATTTTTATTCCTGGTCGTTCGGCCCTCATAAATGCTTCACCAACAAGAAAGCTATATATGTCATTGTCGAGCATTAGCTGGACATCTTCCGGGGTGTGAATGCCGCTTTCAGTAATGACAAGACGACCCTCGGGAATTAGTGCTTTTAGGTCGATGGTTGTTTGCAGAGACGTTTCAAAGCTGTGCAGATTTCTGTTGTTTATACCAATTAATGGGGTTTCCAGTTGTAAGGCAAGTTCCAGTTCTGCTTGATTATGGACTTCAACCAGTACATCCATCTGGTGCTGTTTGGCTGCTGCCTCAAGCTCTTGCATTTGCTTTTCGGATAACGCTGAAACTATCAACAAAATACAATCAGCCCCAACTGCCCGGGATTCAATGACTTGATAGGGGTCAATAATAAAGTCTTTTCTTAATGCGGGAAGAGGGCAGGCTTGTCTGGCCATTTGCAGGAAAACCTCTGAGCCATGAAAATATTCCTTATCAGTTAAAACTGAAATACAGGTTGCGCCATTCATGGCATAATCCTGAGCAATTTCCGTAGGCTGAAAGTCTTCCCTTATAACGCCTTTGCTTGGCGAAGCTTTTTTAATTTCTGCAATAATTGCAGGTTTTTTGTTTTGGACCTTGCTTACCAAAGCGTTATAAAAGCCGCGTGTTGATCCCAGATCGCTGGCAATTTCTTCCAGATCTGAGCTGGACATACGATTTTTGCGTCTGGCGATTTCATTCGCTTTTGTTTCTAAAATTTTTTTAAGAATATCAGGTGTGTCAGACATATTTTTTGGGGTTAATTTATTAATGAGTTATTTCGATCAAGGCTTTTAATTTTGCTTTAGCAGAACCATTTTCGATGACTTTTCTGGCTGTGTTGATTCCAGTCTCAAATGAGTCAGTGATATTGGCTGCGTATATGGCAGCTCCGGCGTTTAATAAGACAATATCTCTGGCAGGTCCATCTAGGTTATCGAGTACAGAATTTATTTTATTTAAGCTGGATTTGGCATCCGTGACTGATAAATCAGAAAGTGAGCCATTATTAATGCCAAATTGTTCCGGGGTGATGACGAAAGTTGTGATCTGGCTATCTTTAAGTTCAGCAATATGAGTCGGAGAGGAAATGCTGATTTCATCCAGACCATCTTCTGCACTTACAACTAAAACGTGTTTGCTGCCTAATTTTTGCAGTACCTGAGCCATTGGTTCAATCCAGTGTTTTGAAAACACGCCGATCAATTGATTGGGTGCGCCAGCAGGATTTGACAATGGCCCAAGCAGGTTAAACAGGGTTCTGACTCCCATTTCTTTACGTGGTCCGATTGCGTGTTTCATTGCGCCGTGGTAATGAGGGGCAAATAAAAACCCCACGCCAATTTCATTAACGCACTGAGCCACTTTCTCAGGAGATAGATCAAGGTTTACTCCGGCCGCTTCAAGTACATCAGCGCTGCCAGACTTGCTGGAAACAGATCGGTTGCCATGTTTTGCAACTTTACCGCCTGCTGCCGCAACAACAAAAGCACTGGCTGTCGAAATATTAAAAGTATTTGCACCATCGCCACCAGTACCGCAGGTGTCTACAATGTGATCGCCTGATATTTCAATTGGCATTGCGAGTTCACGCATAACTTCCGCCGCTGCCGCTATTTCATCAACACTCTCTTGTTTACAGCGTAAAGCGATTAGAAAGCCACCGATTTGCGCGGGTGTTGCATCACCGCCCATAATCAGACGCATGACTTGTTTCATTTCGTCCCGGCTTAGATTTTTTTTATCCAATACAGTCTGTATGGCTTTTTGCATATCCATTTTCAGCCTCGCTCCATAAAATTACGCAACAGATCATGGCCATGTTTAGTCAGGATAGATTCAGGGTGAAACTGCACGCCTTCAATGTCAAGGGTCTTATGCCGTACTCCCATGATTTCGTCAATATTACCGTTTTGATCTTGTGTCCATGCCGTGATTTCCAGGCATTCGGGTAATGTTTGTTGGTCAATCACCAACGAATGATAACGGGTGGCTTCAAAGGGATTATCCAGGTTTTTGAAAACGCCTTGATTATGATGAAAGACCATGGATGTTTTGCCGTGCATGATTTTTTTTGCATGAACAATTTTTCCGCCAAAAGCGAGGCCGATGCTTTGATGGCCGAGGCAGACGCCTAAAATAGGGTAAATGCCGGAAAATTCATGGATGGTTGCTACGGAAATTCCAGCTTCTTTGGGGGTGCAGGGGCCGGGGGAGATCACTATTTTATCGGGCGATAATGCTTTAATGTCCTCGATACTCACTTGATCATTTCTAACCACAGTGACATCTGCGCCCAGCTCACCGAAATATTGCACCAGGTTATAGGTAAAAGAATCATAATTATCGACCATGACAATTCTGGTGGCCATTAACTTTTCCCTCCGTTAAGTCCGGCTTCCGCCATATTGACTGCACGAAAAATTGCGCGCCCCTTATTCATGGTTTCATCCCATTCGTTTGTTGGTATCGAATCATAAACAATTCCTGCGCCGGCCTGAATATGGAGTGTGTTATCTTTGATGACTGCTGTACGGATCGCAATGGCGGTGTCAAGGTTGCCAGACCAGGATAAATAGCCAACTGCACCAGAATATACGCCCCTTTTAATGGGTTCCAGCTCGTCGATGATTTCCATTGCCCTGATTTTTGGCGCCCCGCTGACGGTTCCCGCCGGAAAAGTTGCCGAAAAAACATCAAAAGCATCTTTCCCTTGCTGTAATTTTCCGGTGACATTAGACACAATATGCATCACATGGGAATAGCGTTCAACAATCATTTTGTCAGTTAATTTTACACTGCCAATTTCAGCCACCCGACCGGTATCATTTCTGCCCAAATCAATGAGCATTAAATGTTCTGCCAGCTCTTTAGGGTCA
The DNA here is from genome assembly GCA_026989395.1 of Methylomonas sp. Taxonomy (GTDB): domain Bacteria; phylum Pseudomonadota; class Gammaproteobacteria; order Methylococcales; family Methylomonadaceae; genus JALSJK01. The sequence continues at coordinate 5,507 of JALSJK010000035.1, read as the reverse complement.
TTGAGTAAATCGTTCTCAAGTTCAATATCATGCTCGGGTGTTTTTCCCCGCGGACGGGTTCCGGCAATGGGTCTGACGGTAACTGTATCATCTTCCAGGCGTACCAGAATTTCTGGCGATGAACCAACGATATGGAAATCATCCAGATTCAGATAATACATATAAGGTGAAGGGTTCAAGCAGCGCAAGGCGCGATATAAATCCAGAGGCGGTGCTGCATAAGGGACGGATAATCGTTGGGAAAGAACGACTTGCATAATATCGCCGGCAACGATATATTCTTTTGCCTTCCGTACTGCATCTTCAAAGCCTTGTTGGGTAAAGCCAGATACAAAATCTTTTTCGTGGACTTGTTTGGGGCTGCTATGAGATTCAGGTTTGGCTTTTTCTTCATGCAATCGCGCGACCAACTTATCCAGGCGACTGTTGGCTTGCTCAAAAGCATTTTCATCAGCCGGATCAGCATGCGTTAACAGCAGCATTTTTCCAGATAAATTGTCAAAAACCAGAATTTCTTCAGAAACCATCAGTAAAATATCAGGATTTTCCAATGGGTCAGGTTTGCCGCTGGAATGCAAGCGGGGTTCAATATAGCCGATGGTTTCGTAACCAAAATATCCCACCAGGCCGCCATTAAAGCGGGGGACTTCAGGAAGATCAGGGACTTTATAGCGCTGTTTAAATTGTTCAATCCAGATTAATGGATTGTCATGTTTCGCAGTCTCAATAATCTGATTGTTTTTTTGTATCTCGATTGAGTTGCCATGAACTTTGACGATAGTGTTGCAAGGCAGTCCAATAATCGAATAACGTCCCCATTGTTCGCCGCCGTGAACTGATTCAAAGAGATAGGAATAAGGCCCATCCGCTAACTTTAAATAGGCGCTTAAAGGGGTGTCAAGATCAGCAAGCACCTCTCTGAAAATGGGTATTCGATTATATCCTTGACGAACATAATTATTAAACAGCTCTGGCGTCATTTAATATTTCTGGAAAAGGTGAAATTGTCCATTATAACTTTTTTAGTGGATCGTGACTTGTTGCTGATTTTTTCACTCTGCAGGAGCAGCTTTGGCAGTGATTAATCAAGTAAGTTTACTTAACATTACTCTTTAGTTCTTACCCGGTTTAACTACAGGGCTGGCAACGGGTACAGAATCCTCACTTACCTTAGAAGCAGGGGTTTCTTCCAGTTTTTTGCGGCGTTCACCTTCACCAAAAAGCGTTGCCGCGATCATAAAAAAGACGATTGAAAATACCATGACCATGAATCTATTTGGTTTTTTCATAAAAAACAAAGCCCAATTGGGTTTGTACATCCCGATCAGGAAAAAAATTATGGTGTAGATCAGAATATTAATTGCAGCAGTGATCATGAGTGTTGTTCCTAGTTTTAACAGACAGAAATTGGTTCTGCATGCTATTCTAACCTTATTAATTCATAACATAAATATGAGGAGGCCTTATGGAAGGATTTGCTGTATTTGTTATCGCAATTTTAATTTTAGCAGTCATGTTGGTCGTATTAAGTGTAAAGCCGGTTCCTCAAGGGATGGAATTTACTGTTGAACGGTTTGGCCGCTATACAAAAACCTTGTCTCCAGGATTAAATATTATTTTGCCTATTGTTGATCGAATTGGCAGCAAGGTTAATATGATGGAGCGGGTATTAGATGTTCCTTCTCAGGAGATTATAACCAAAGACAATGCCATGGTTCAGGTTGATGGTGTGGTGTTTTTTCAGGTTGTCGATGCCGCAAACGCATCCTACGAAGTTAACAACCTGGAATTAGCCATCCTTAATTTGGTCATGACCAATATTCGTACCGTGATGGGGTCAATGGATCTGGATGAATTATTATCCAGGAGAGATGAGATTAATGCGAGACTGCTAAATGTGGTTGATGAGGCCACTTCCCCGTGGGGTGTTAAAGTGACGCGCATCGAGATAAAGGATATTGCCCCGCCAAGAGATCTTGTCGATGCCATGGCCAGACAAATGAAGGCGGAGCGGGAAAAACGCGCTTCAATTCTTGAAGCGCAGGGAGAGCGGCAATCAGAAATTCTCCGTGCTGAAGGCGAAAAGCAGGCTGCAATTCTTGAGGCCGAAGGGAGGAAGGAATCTGCTTTCAGAGATGCAGAAGCAAGAGAACGTTTGGCGCAAGCAGAAGCTCAGGCAACCACAATGGTTTCTGAGGCCATCAGTAAGGGTAATGTTCAGGCAGTTAATTATTTTGTTGCTCAAAAATATGTGGAAGCGCTCAAGGAAATCGGTTCTGCTGAGAACAATAAATTAATTTTTATGCCACTTGAATCCTCTGGTGTAATCGGTGCGCTTGGTGGAATTGGGGAGTTAGCCAAAGAGGCTATGGATAAAAAAGGAAAGTAAAATGGCCGAATTTGAAATTGTTTTTTGGTATTGGTGGGTGTTAGCCGCTATATTATTGGTGGCTGAGTTACTTTCACCAGGATTTTTCTTTTTGTGGATGGCAATTTCTGGGTTTGTAACCGGTTGCATTGCCTTGCTGATGCCGGCAATCAGTCTTGATGTGCAAGTGCTGATTTTTTCCATTTTAGCGATCGTTTCGATCATTGTTTGGAAAGTCTACGCAAAAAATTATCCGATCGAATCAGATAAGCCACTGTTAAATAAGCGTAGTGAACAGTATGTCGGAAGAGTCTTTACCTTGATTGAGCCAATAGAAAACGGTTACGGCAAAATCAAAGTCGATGATTCCATTTGGCGAGTTCAAGGTGAAGATTGTAGAATTGGCGACAAAGTAAGAGTAATCGGAGCTGATGGGGTAATTTTAAAAGTTCAGTTAATTAAGAAATAAATATATCATTCACAGCATCTTTCCGAAAAATTTGTAATAGGTAATCGGGTAAGGCCCGGTTTCTCTCCGGCCCTCCCCATTTCACCGGGTCGCCCGGACATTTGATTCAGTTGCCCACTGACATGTTCAAACAACAACTGACATCGCACGTTAAACAGATCTCCCCAGAAAGATAAGTGAACTTTCGCTGCACAACCTTGCCATTTACCCTTCGGGTTAGCTAAAGCTGTTCAAAATCATTCCTGATTATTTTGTCTGTTCGTAGGCTCGCAGTTTTGCACTCGGGCTTCCTTCTCTCAACTCCTCACGAAGTTGCAATTGCCATCGGCTAGTAGTTATACTCACTAAAAATAGATGAGTTAGGTTCTCCTACAGAGGACTTTTACCTCATCGGTTCACGCCTATGTCGGGCGTACACCAAAGCATTCAGCTGACCGTCGAAAGCCGTCACTCCTTTTGCAAAAAAAACGTAAAAGACGCGCCTCTCCCGGCGGTATCTGATGCAGGCGTTATAAGCTTGGGTCAAACGAATATCAAAAGTGGTTATTATAGAATAGGATGAAAACTAAATGATAGTTGGTACATTTCTCCGCTATTTTAAAACATATCAAGGTATAAACTACATACCTATTACAGACGAAGATCAATTCTGCGGACTGGTAGGGAATAATGGTATTGGCAAGAGTTCCGTTTTAGAATCGCTAGACACTTTTTTTAATTCAAAACCTTGGAATTTTAACACTGTTACGAAAAAAAGCGGAAAGGTATCAACTAAACCACAGATCGTTCCAGTATTTTTGATTGATAAGGACCTATTTGAAGGGGATGTATTAGCAAAAGCAACAATGCTAAATACTATTGCAATGTCAATAAGTGAAGAGGATGTGTCGCCTTCACTCAAATCACATGCCAGACGGTTTATTGAGCATCGTAATCAACTGTCAAAGAAGGTTAATTTGGAAAATTTTCTACTCCTTCCAATCGGTATTGATTATAAAGGTGATATATCTGTTTCCTTATTTAATAATAGATCGTTAGTAGAAGCCTTGCTAGGTGTGGATGTCGAGACAAGCAAAACGAGTTTGGATGATAGTGGCCTAAAAGAATTTGTTCCGTTACTCAGGTCACTGAAAGAAAAAATTGACTACATATACATACCAAGAGAAATAGACCCGGAAGTATTTACCAAACTTGAAACAAATGAAATCCAAATTTTAATGGGAGAAACATTAACTCAAATTTTGAGTAAAAGAGTTCCCCCGCGTCAAATTAGTGAGATTAACAATAGTCTTAACTCTTTTTTAGATACATTGTCTGATGAGTTAGAGGTTTATTCCTATCGCACACCGACAGACAGACAACAAAACTTAAGAAAAAATGATGTCTACAATTTAATTATTCAGGCTTTTTTTAATATACGAAAGCTGCATAAAAAACAAGGTGACAATTGGCTTGAAATCAGTGCATTAAGCTCTGGTGAGAAACAAAAGGCCATTATTGATGTGGCCCATAGTTTGCTTAGTAAACATAGAGGAAGTGGCTCAAATCTAATTATTGGTGTGGATGAGCCGGAATCTTCGTTGCACATGTCAGCTTGTTTTGATCAGTTTGATTCCCTATATGATATAAGTCGCGATTGTATGCAAGTCATATTTTCATCACATTGGTATGGGTTTTTGCCAACTATTGAATCCGGCAGTGCAACTGTTATTTCAAAGAGTGAGAGCACTCATATGTTTGATCAAATAAATTTGGCTGGTTATCGTGAGCAAATTAAACAATTAACGGCTTCATCCAAAGGCAGGTTGCCATATGATATAAGACTGAAGAGTATAAATGACTTTGTTCAGTCGGTAATTACTAGCACTATAGGTGAAAATCCATTTAATTGGATTATATGCGAAGGGTCGTCAGAAAAAATATACCTAAGTGGTTATTTTAGAGAACTTTTAAACATTAAACGACTGAGAATCGTTCCTGTTGGAGGTGCTAGAGAAATAAAACGTTTGTACAATCATCTTTCTACATCTTATGAAGATTTTAAAGATGATATTTCGGGGAAAATAATTTTGCTTTCTGATACTGATTCAGAATTAGTTAGATATGAAGTATCGAATTACTCAAACCTAATATGTAAGCGAATGGTGAATTGTTCCTCGGATAAAATCACAAAGTTAGTTAACATACAAGCCAATCCCGTCTCACCGGCAACGGAGATTGAAGACGCCCTCAATGGTAGATTGTTCTTAGCTACTTTAAGAACATTTTCAGAAGAATCTCTGGGGCTCCTTAGTTTTCTTAATGATATTACTGATGAAGTGACGGATAAAAGTACAAGGTTTTCTTTAGATTTGAAAACAAGCCAATGGGATAAAATTGATGATTTCTTCAATTCCGATAATAACAAATATCTTTTCGCAAGGAGATATATTGAAAAAATGAATGATGACTATGAGGTGCCTACTTGGATACTAGAAATACGTGGTTGGCTTGAATAGCTTATAACAAATCGCTTAACTTGACCGCAAAAGCACTGTTCCTATCGTCGCTCTGCTTTTTGTTGATGTGTCAACACTTTTCCGGACACACAATTACCTAGATTTGTAACGATTTTCATATTCCGCTGGCGACAAATAACCATTCGCCGAATGGATTCGCTCGCGGTTATAA
>JALSJK010000034.1 GCA_026989395.1 Methylomonas sp. | reverse complement strand
TCGATGAGCATCATGCTCCTTTGCGTGCATTGTTGAATGAAAAGTTTCAGATTATTGAGGGCAAAGCCGGGTATTCTTGATCGTGGATAGTATAAATTCTAAAATTCTGGGGACACAATATTTAATTACCAGCGTAAACTCAGAAAATTGATGGATCTGGTGCCTGAAGTTTTGTGATATCCGCATATTGCTTGCTTACCTCTTATACAAAGGATCCAACATATCTCCTTCAATAATTTCAACATAAACTAATGGACGGACAATACATTATTTAAGGAATCATTAGGTTAACTAACTTATAACATGATTCTGCCGGCAGAAAAACACATCTTCTTAAAAAGAAGACACCAATTATTAACCTGATTTTCCGTAAATTTATTACAACCTCATCGAGTTTACAGTCACAAGCCATTGAAAAAAATATTTTAATATTGATTGAATTTTATACAGCTCTAACAGAAACATCTACCGTAAAATATACTGCTACAGGCCAAACGGCACTATTGGGATGAAGTCGTGGCACTACTCGTAAGTTGGATCAACGAAGTGATATCCGACATTTCAAAAAGATACCATGTTCTTCACTTTTACATCCTGTGCACTCGGAAAAACCCAATTTACGCATTTTAGGGAAATCTTGAAATGCGCAAACAAAAAATTTCTGTTAACGGGTTATTTTTGAAATCCCCACCGCCTGACGTAACTCCTGGAGAAATGGCGCACTAACTTCCCGTGCCTTTCTTGCGCCTTCTTGTAGCTGCTCTTCAATATGTTCAGGCGCATCCAGCAAGGCATTATATCGCTCTCTGGCCGGGGCTATTTGTTCATTGATGTATTCAAACAGAATTTTTTTCATTTCTCCCCAGGCAATACCTTTTGCATATTGTTCCCGCATTTCAGCCAATTCTGATTCAGTCGCAAAAGCCTGGTAAATGCTGAATAACGTACAGGTATCTGGATCTTTGGGCTCCCCTGGCTCCAAAGAATTGGTTTTTATTTTATTAATCAGTTTTCTGAATTTTTTTTCAGATTCAAACAAGGGGATGGTGTTGTTATAACTTTTACTCATTTTTCGGCCATCCAGACCAGCCAGAGTCGCGGTGTTTTCATCAACCACTGCTTCTGGTAATGTAAAATGTTCGCCGTATATATGATTAAAGCGACCGGCAATATCGCGCGCCATTTCAATGTGTTGGATCTGATCCTTGCCTACCGGCACCTTGTTGGCATTGAACATTAAAATATCCGCTGCCATCAAAACAGGGTAACTGAATAGCCCCATGGTAATGCCTTTATCGGGATCTTTGGCTCCTTCTTCCTCATTTGCAGCCACTGCTGCTTTATATGCATGTGCCCGATTCATCAAACCTTTTGCAGTCACACAACTAAGTATCCAGGTTAATTCCAGAATTTCCGGCACATCTGACTGCCGGTAAAAAACCGCATTGGAAGTATCCAAACCCAAAGCCAACCAGGTTGCGGCAACCTCCAGACTGGATTGACGAACCTTTTCCGGTTCTTGGCATTTAATCAGGGCATGATAATCGGCAAGAAAATAATAGGGGGTAACATTTTCATCTTTGCTGGCTTCGATGGCGGGTCTAATTGCGCCGACATAGTTTCCTAAATGAGGGGTTCCGGTAGTGGTGATTCCGGTTAATACAATTGCTTTTTTCATTTTGTTTTCTGGTTTTTTGGTTTTAGTCATAGACGGCAGGAGAAACCTTTCTTGTTCTCCTCGCCATCCCTTCAAGAAAGGGGGTTATTTTTTTCATTAAAATGTGAATTAAGAGCCAATTCATTTTCATATTATTCATAGGGTGGGGATTTTTTTATTCCCCCCTCAACCAACCTTCTCCCTCTGGAGAAGGCTTTTCAAGACTTTAAAGCTTTAAGCTCTTAATTCATATTTAAAATAGGTACTGCACTTAATAATGTTTTGGTATATTCATGATTCGGTGTTTTAAGTACTTGCTCAACCTTGCCATATTCTACTATTTTACCCTTGTTCATGACCGCAACATCATCTGCAATTTCAGCTACCACGGCAATATTATGAGTGATAAACAAATAGCTCAAGCCTTGATCTTTTTGTAAGGACTTCAATAATTCAATGATCTGCGCCTGCACAGAAACATCCAGCGCACTGGTCGGCTCATCGCAAACAATCAGTTTCGGGTTGACCGCCAAAGCACGGGCAATACAGATTCTTTGCCGCTGACCACCTGAAAATTCATGAGGATAGCGATTGGCCGCCTCCATTGGCAAATCAACTTGTCGAAGCAAATTCTCTACCCGCTTTTTTCTATCCAGCGCGGTAACCTCTGGATGCAAAGCTCTAATACCTTCATCTATGATTTCACCGACTAACATCCGAGGGTTCATCGAAGAAAACGGGTCCTGAAACACAATCTGTATTTCTGAGCGTTTTAATCGTAGCTCATTCCCTGACAATTGATTCAGTAATGCTCCTTCAAACCACACTTCACCAGAAGCACCGGGGATCAGACCCAACAGACCCTTCCCCAAAGTGGTTTTGCCGCAACCGGACTCGCCCACCAAAGCCAGGGTTTTGCCTTGCTGCAACTCAAAACTGACACCATCAACCGCACGTACATAACCGACCACACGTTTAAAAATGCCTTTGCGGATTGGGTAATAAACTTTAAAATCTTTTAGTTTTAATAAAGGCTGCTGTTCCTTCAGCGGTCGATTTAAACAACTTTCCATTGATGGCAAGGCAGCCAATAATTTTTTTGTGTAGGGATGTTTAGGCTGACTGAAAAACACATCCGTAGGCGCAGCCTCTACAATCTCGCCTTTTTGCATTACCGCCACCCGGTCTGCCAGATTGGAAACCAATGCCAGGTCATGACTGATCAGCCACAGCGCCATATTGTTTTGCTTCTGGATTCGATTTAGCAATTCAAGAATCTGTTTTTGGATGGTGACATCCAGAGCGGTTGTCGGCTCATCGGCAATCAACAAATTAGGCTCGGCTGCCAAGGCAATGGCAATCATAATCCTTTGCCGCTGCCCTCCAGAAAGTTGATGAGGATAATCCCTGAATTTTCTTTCCGGCTCAGGTATTTCAACTTGTTTGAGTAACTTAAGTACCCTGTCTGCAATTTCCTGCCTGGACATGGAAAAATGTAACTCAAGAACTTCGGCAATCTGATCGCCAATGGTCATTACCGGATTCAGCGATGCCATCGGATCCTGAAAAATCATGCCAATCCTTCTGCCCCGGATATTGCAAAAATCAATCTCCGGAATTGCGAGTAAATTCTCATCAGCCAGGCAAATTTCAGTTGCTTTTAATCTGGCGTTTTCGGGTAACAATCGCATGACTGATAAAGCGGTGATAGATTTACCGGAGCCTGATTCACCAACCAAAGCAAAAGTTTCGCCGGAAAAAACCTCAAAATTAATGCTATTAACCACCTTATCGCCATGATTAAAAGCAACTGATAAATCCTTTACTCTCAATAATGCTTCAGTCATTATTTGCCCGCCTCGGATCAAAAGCATCACGAACGGTATCGGCAAAAATATTGGCCGCTAATACCAGACTGAACATAAACAAAAATGAAGCCAATAATGACCACCAGACGATTGGCTCGCGCGCCATTTCCAGTCTTGCGCCATTTATCATATTACCCCAACTATACGTGGTCGGATCAACACCTATATTAATGTAAGACAACACTGCCTCAGCCAGCACCAGAGAACTAAAATCCAGCACCACCGAAATCAAAACAATATGCATGACATTTGGCAATATATGCCGGATTAAAATAATCCTGCGCCTGACACCAAGAGCTTGCGCTGCCTGTACATACTCCATTTCCCGCAATTTCATGGTTTCCGCTCTCAGCAAACGACACAGTCCTGTCCAACTGGTGACACCCAAAATCAGGCATAAGAAAAACAGGCGCATATCAGCGCGCACCACCAGATTGGTAAACTGATCCTCATTATTCGCCATATACACCTGAACCATCAGAATGGATGCGGCGATCAACAAGACACTGGGAATGGAATTCAGGGTGGTATAAATATATTGAATCACATCATCAACCCAGCCCCGGAAAAATCCGGCCAGAATACCGAACACAATGGCCAATGGCAACATAATCAGGGTAGTTAGGGTGCCGATGACCAAGCCGGTACGGATACTTTTGACAGTCTGATAAAATACATCTTCGCCGACCTTGTCAGTTCCCAAAACATGGTACCAGGTAGATAAATCAATCAATGTATAGCTTCCTGAAACCATAACAAATGTTGTCAGCCATACTGCTTTTGATGTTTTATTCGGTAGCAAGACCTTGTTTTGCTGTTTCCTCAAGCCCCACAACAGAAAAAACACGAAACCAAAAAGTGCGGCGCCTTTTACAAATCCTAAAGCAGCTTTTTTGGCAATATCTTGCGTCTTTTCAGTCTCGGGATTGATTAAATGTCGGCCTCCATATTTTAGTCTTGAATAAGTCCAACGCTGAACACCATCTTCGGATCTGATTAATTCCTTACTATATAAATAAGCAGAAAACGGCGCTGAATAGCTTTTCTCCTGTTGTTCACGAATCGGCGTCGCCCAGTAATCCAATAAGCTGATCACTTCGTTGGTTTTATCATTAGCAAGCTTAAAGTGGATTGAATCCATCAAGCCAATGATGACAAAGAAAAATAAGACCACTAAAGCCACCATCCCCGCCCGGCTTGATTTGATTTTTGCCAAGGGTCTTTGTAAATGTTCCTTACCACGCAAATAAAACCCCAGGCTAACAATCATCAGCACCAGCAAAAACAGCAAGCCGTCGGTCCAAAGTACAATCATGACAAACGGACTCTTGGATCAACTATGGTGTAAGAAATGTCGGTCAGCAATAAGCCTACTATATAGAGTACAGAACCTAAAAATACCATTGACCTGACAATTGCAAAGTCCTGACGATTAATGGCGTCGATGGTATAACTACCCAAGCCTGGAATACTGAAAAATGATTCCAGAATCAAACTCCCCATAAACAGTAACGGCAACACCACAACCACACCAGTCAAAATAGGAATCAAGGCATTTTGCAACACATGTTTAAACAAAGTTTGGGTTTCTGTCAGTCCTTTCGCTCTTGCAGTTCTGACATAATCCTTGTTCACTTCTTCCAGAAACAAGGTTCGATACCAGCGCGCACTGGAGCCAATTCCAGCCACGACACTGATAATGACAGGCAGGATTAAAAACTTGATTGCAGCAAGGCCATCATCATAACCGGAAATCGGCACCAGCTTCAGTAATTTACCGATCACAAACTGGCCGCCGATAATATAAAATAGGGATGATATGGACATCAAAATAACGCACAGGACAATACTGCTGAATTCCAGATAACTATTGCGAAACAACACCATCATCAATGCCACAGTAATGTTCACCAACAAACCAACCAACAAGGATGGCAATGCAATTGCCAAGCTTGGCCACATACGCTGTTTAATATCCGCGCCAATATTTCGACCGCTATCGGAAATACCAAATTCAAAGGTAAACAGATTTATCGACTTTTGAAAGAAAATAGTCTGTTTTACTTTATCAAAACCACGTTGCTGTTCATTCCAGAGCAAAGGCAAATCATAACCTCTTTGCTTTTTCCAGTTTTCAACCGCCTGTTCAGTAACATGTTTTTGCCCCAACTGCATACGCGCCATATCATCAGGGCTGTTAACGATAAAAAACAGCACAAAGGTTAATACATTCACCCCGAATAATAAGGGGATTGCATATAAAAAACGCCTGATAATATATTGAATCATTGCAAGGTTTCCTTAGCACGGCGTTGGTAGGAATAAAAAGCCGGCAGCAACATACCAAGCAAAAGTAACGCAATAACAACCAAAGGCCAAAAAACTGGTCGATTCCATTGTTTTCTTAACTCCGCCCGTTGTTTGGCATTAATCCGGGTATATTTAATTCTGTTATTGGCCATTAGATTTGGCTTGAGGTTTTGATACCAGCCGTGATAAAGAGAGAAATTTTTTGGATGCAGACCAAATAACCAGGGTGCATCGTGGCGGACAATTTCCTGCATTTGTTGAATCAGCTGGAACCGTTCCGGGCCATTATCCATATTGCGCATTTTCTCAAACAAGCGATCAAATTCTGGATTTTGATAGTTGGCGGCATTTTCGCCAGCGTATTTCACTTTGGAATTTCCGCCATATAAAAGAAAAAAGAAATTTTCCGGATCAGGATAATCGGCATTCCAGCCCCACATGAAAATCTGAGCATTTCCAGCACGCATTTTTTGCTGAAAACGATTATAGTCAGTTGCTCGAATGACTAATTGAATACCCAATTTCTCAAACTGTTTTCGATACCAATTCAATCGGGATCGATCATCCGGCCCACTGGCGGCAGTATCGAAATACAGAATTAATGCTTCGCCTGTTTTCGGATCAATCGCATCAGCATAGCCTGCTTCTACCATTAATTGTTTTGCGACACTTAACGGCTTTCTACGCGCATAACCATTGACCCACTCATAGACATAGGGATTAATCCCCGCCTGCCCTTGCTGATAACCATAAATTCCGGGGGGCAACACTCCTTGCGCTGCCATTCCTCTGCCATTCATAAAAATAGCAATATATTCTTCATAATCCATTGCAATGGCAATGGCCTGACGCAACTTTCTTGCTCTTTCTGTATCGCCGCCCACTATCGGATCAAGCATATTGAAACCCATATAATAGGTTGATGCGGCAACGGCCGTTTGTAGTTGAATCCCTTTTGACTTAAGTTCAGGCGTTAATTCTGCCGCGCCTTGCCCTGAAAACTGAATCGCCATATCAAAACTGTCAGAAGCAATTCCAGAGGCATCATAATAACCCTGCAAAAATTTGTTCCAGTAAGGTATGGTTTCTTTTTCCAAAATAAACACCACCTTGTCAATAAACGGAAGCATTTTCCCTGCATCTTTTAATAACCCTGCCTCCATATCCCCGGGATCTCCTTCAGAAGGATAACTGGCAGCATGATAATTTGGATTTTTCTTTAAAATCATGCGCCGATTGGGATTGTTTTCGGTCAACATATATGGCCCGGAACCGACTGGATACCAATCCAGGGTAATATTTTTGTCAATCAAGCCCTGCTGATTATAAAAGACATCCGCCTCCCAAGGCATTGGTGCAAAAAAAGGCATGGCCAGCCAATATTTAAACTGCGGATATTTACCTTTTATCTTGATTCGATATTGATTCTGATTGATCGCCTCAACTCCTGAGATGGTCTCATTTCTTATATCCAGCAATTTTTTTTCGGCAACCACTTTTGAAAAATCATCCAAACCCACAATATGCTGTTTCATTAATTCAGCGATGGGGGAATGAATCTTGGGATGGACAAGACGTTTGATTTGATATACAAAATCTTCTGCAATTACTTGTCTGGAACCTGTTGCATTAAAATCAGCCAAAGTGGAAATATCATCCAACTGCTCATCTGTAAGATGGTGGAATAGATATTTCCCTTGAGAATCTTTGGCAAATACGGGATGTGGCTGATAATTCATATCAGGTAATAAATTTATCAGATACTCTGTATAAGCTATTTTTTCCGATTCAACATTGTCAGCAAGTTGATTGCCATCCGCATCAAAATAACGAATGCCGGGCATTTCCCGGGCGGACAAAGGCTCCAGCACATAGGGCCGTTTAAGATAATGATATTGCAATGGCGGCTCATAAATTTGGCCAATCAACGCATATTCATTGGAGCTATAGGAAACAGCCGGATCCAAATGCTTAGGCCGCTCAGTAAAAGATGAATATAATATACTCTGTCCAGCTTCCTCGTGCGGATAAGGGTTGTTCAGCTGTAAATCGTCACAACCCATCAACATCAAACACATAATGATTGAGATGATTGAAAAAAATTTTTGAGTTGTTATTTTCACTGAAAAACTGGACATCCCTTTTTGGGTCATAGATACTTGGACTATTCTAACAACAAACTGCGGAGAAATAATAATGGGTTTTATGCAAGGCAAACGCGTGTTGATTGTTGGCCTGGCCAGTAATCGTTCTATAGCTTGGGGTATTGCGCAAGCCATGTTTCGTGAAGGAGCCGAATTAGCCTTTACCTTTCAAAATGAAAAATTACAAGGACGAGTCGAAAAAATGGCTGGTGAGTGTAATTCCGACATTACCATTGAATGCGATGTCAGCAGCGATGAGCAAATTGAAAATGTCTTTACCGAATTAGCAAAACAATGGGATGGCTTAGATTGCATTGTTCATTCCGTTGCCTATGCGCCGAGAGAAGCGTTAGATGGCAATTATGTCGATGCAACCACCCGGGAAAACTTCCTCATTGCTCATGATATCAGTTCCTACAGTTTTCTTGCTCTTGCAAAAGCTGGTCGGAGCATGATGCAAGGAAGAAATGGGGCATTGCTTACATTAAGTTATCTGGGGTCTGAGAGAGCTATTACCAATTACAACGTGATGGGCGTCGCCAAAGCCAGCCTGGATGCAAATGTTCGTTATATGGCCGCCGCATTGGGACCGGAAGGCACTCGTGTCAATGCGATTTCTGCCGGTCCAATCAGAACGCTTGCCGCAGCTGGTATTAATGATTTCAAATCCATGCTGAGCAAAGCCGCTGATGTTGCCGCATTAAAACGAAATGTATCAATTGAAGAAGTTGGTAATGCTGCTGCCTTTATGTGCTCAGACCTGGCATCAGGAATCACCGGCGAAATAACTTTTGTGGATGCCGGATACAATATTATGGGTATTGCAGCATCCTGAAATTCGTTCCGGGCATAAAAAAAGGGGCATTATTTCGCCCCTTTTTTTGCGTAAAATTTAAGAGGTTATTGATCGCTCTCCCGCTTCACAATATCTGCTTTTTCTTCTAACGCTTTAATCACCGTTGAATAATCCAATCGGCCATAAGCCGTTGATAAATTCTTTCGTATTAATTCACGCTGCTTTTCATCTTCCGCAGTTGGCTTACCTTCTATAACAGCGAATAAGCTCACGACGGCTATCCCGCCTTCAGGTAAATCAACCATGCCAACGCTTGGTTTATCAGTAGATTGGGGTTTTGCCAGTTTAAATGCCGCCTGCTTGATCAAAACAGGAACCTCGGTATTTTTTCTATTTAACTCAGGAAATTTTTTAACCTTCAAACCATATTCGCCAGCAATTTTATCAAACGTTTCTCCGGCAATTAATCGCTGCTTTATACTCTTAGCTGTAACTAAGGCTTGCTCTTTGGCCTTGGCTGCTAATAAAGACTTTTCCACTTCAGCCCGTACTTCCTGTAAAGGCCGTACAGAAGCTGGTTTGTGTTCAGTAACTCTCAGAACTACGATTCTTTCAGAACCTAATTCAATCGGCTCACTGTTGTTTCCTTTCAGGACATCCTCTGAAAACGCAGCATTGCGTATTGCTTCTTCTGCTGCGATTCCAGTACCACTATTGCGTGTAAACATTGCTGTCTTCTTTGGCTTGATGTCCACTGCGTCAGAAGCCATTTCTAGATTGTCAGGGTTTTCATAACTGACTTCTGTCAATGTTTCGGAAAGTTCGTAGAAAATACTTTCCGCCTGAGCTCTTTTATATGCCTTCTCAACATCCTTTTTTACTTGCTCAAACGGTTTTGTAATTCCCGGCTTCAACTCAGTCACCTTAATCAAATGATAGCCAAATGCAGACTTAACAGGATCAGAAATCTCGCCTTCCTTAAGTTTCGTAGCTGCTTCTTCAAAAGCAGGCTCCATTGTGCCAATATTGAAAAGCCCTAAATCCCCGCCCTTATCGGCTGTCAATGTGTCATCTGATACTTGTTTTGCAACTTCGGCAAAATCTTCCGCTTGTAATTGCTGTCTAACTTCTTTTGCTTTTTTTAGCGCATCTTCTTCATTTGCATATTTTTTGAACGAAATCAGGATATGACTTATTTTTCTACGCTCTTTTGTTGAATAAAGTTCTTTTTGTTCTTCATAAAATTCCTTTAACTGCTCATCCGAGGCTTCAATGTCCTTGGCTAAATCATCAAGTGATAAATCAATATATTCAATAGCTGCCTGTTCCTCGGTTTTATATTTATCCTGATTTTCCTGATAATAATTATTGATTTCTTCTTCTGTAGGCTTTTCTGTAACTGGCTTCAAAGCTACTTGCACAAATTGAATATTACGAATCTGATTCTGTAACGCATAAAATTTATCAACGTCATAATCTGTTGCAAAACCGCTTTCCATAATGCCGCGCTGAAACTGCTCCATCATGATCGCAGTACGAATTTTTTGCACAAATTGTTCTGATATCATATTTTGAGAAGCTAAAAATGCCTTATATTGCTGCTTTGAAAACTTTCCATCCACCTGAAAAAAAGGCAAATTCTGGATATAGGCACGAACCGTTTTATCAGTAACCGAAAATCCTTTCTCCTGAACATATTGTAAAAGAACTTCATCCCCAATCAGCTTCTTTAATGCCTGCTCCTTGATAATATCCTCAGGGATACCCCTCCCAGCCAGCTGCTGACTATATTGCTGGTATGCCCGATTAACATCGCGCTGAAAGAAATCTTTATCACCAACAGTCACCACCGGCGTTTCTTTCCCTACATCCAAATAATTCTGAATTCCCCACAATGCAAAAGGCACAGTAATCGCAATAAGAATGAGCCAGGCAAAAACGCCCTGTGCTTTTTCTCTAATTTTTGTCAGCATAAATTCTTTCCTTCACAACATATTTCAAGCTATTTCAAAAACAATTTCTTCGGCATCTTGTCAGCAAATATCTGATTAATCATTTCTTTTGCCGATGAAAATTACTGATGATGCAAATACATATCATAACGCAAAAAAAACCCCGAACCAAAAGGCTCGGGGCTTTCATTATTGGCGGAGCGGACGGGACTCGAACCCGCGACCCCCGGCGTGACAGGCCGGTATTCTAACCAACTGAACTACCGCTCCATAATCTGTGGTGGGTGCTGAGGGGATCGAACCCCCGACCCTCGCCTTGTAAGGGCGATGCTCTCCCAGCTGAGCTAAGCACCCGACTAAAGATTTACTAGTTTACCGCATCTTTTAAAGATTTACCAGCTTTAAATGAAGGAATTGTTGCCGCTTTAATTGTTATTTCGGCGCCAGTCTGTGGATTACGACCTTTACGCTCTGCTCGCTGTTTGACTGCAAATGTGCCAAAACCAACTAATGCAACAGAATCACCAGTTTTTAATGCCTCGGTCACAGCTTCGATAAAACCATCTAAAGCACGACCGGCATCGGCTTTTGTTAATTCTGATTTATCTGCAATTGCATCAATAAGCTCCGATTTATTCATGTATTTCCCCTTTTTGGATATGGATGATTAGAAGTATCCCGCAAGCCACGCGGATCTGACTTATAGCTCATGTTAATGATTGTTAATGTATGATTATTGTACCAACAAAAACCAGTAACTTTATATCAACTGCAGTCATGTGGTGTCAAGAAAAAACCACCAAAAAGCCTTATTTTATTGGCTTTAGACTATTTATTAGTCAATATTCAATACTTAAATAGCTCTTAATCACAAATTTTGATTTTTTTTGTAATGTTTTATTATTAGACAGCTTTGGACTAACCTCCACTATCAGTCCCAAAAATACTGGAAACTTTCTTCCTGGAAAATCATTACCCTCATGCTCTTTATTAAGACAATCAATTCACTGTTTACCTAAACGCATTGCCCAATAAAAAAACCGAAAACAATTGGACAAAACCAACTGCTTCCGGTTTATTTTCATCAAAGGTAAATAGACATAGCCTCTATACTAGACTTTAATGAGCCATTACTTCACCTTTCTTATTGGCAGTTACCTTGCCTTTTTTCTGCTCTGAATCAGACGTTGTTTTTTCTATTGGAGTTGGCATGTACTTCAATGCCACCTCCAATACTTCATCAATCCAATGAACCGGAATAATAGTCAAGTTCTCCTTGATATTATCCGGAATCTCAGCCAGATCTTTCTCATTTTCATGAGGTATCAAAACTGTCGTAATTCCTCCGCGATGAGCGGCCAATAGCTTTTCTTTTAAACCACCAATCGGTAACACCTCGCCTCTCAGAGTTATTTCTCCCGTCATGGCCACATCCGAACGAACTGGAACATTAGTCAAAGCAGAGACAATTGCCGTACACATCGCTATACCAGCACTTGGTCCATCTTTCGGAGTTGCCCCCTCTGGAACGTGAATATGGATATCCTTTTCCTGAAACGCTTCTTGCGAAATCCCCAATACATCAGCTCTGCTTCTTACAACAGTCACTGCAGCCTCAATTGATTCCTTCATGACATCGCCAAGCTTGCCCGTTGCTGACTGCTTACCTTTACCCGGCATAACAGCCGTTTCAATAGTAAGCAATTCACCGCCAACTTCAGTCCACGCCAGACCAGTCACTTGACCAACGCGATCCTCCTCTTCAGCAATACCATATCGGAACCGTTTAACGCCAAGATATTTTTCCAGATTTTCTGTAGTAATCGTAACTTTATTTTGCTTAGGATTAAGCAATAAATCTTTTACAACTTTACGGCAAATCTTTGAAATTTCTCTTTCTAGCCCTCTAACACCAGCCTCGCGAGTATAATAGCGAATGATATCGCGTATCACCTCTTCCGAAATCTCAATCTCATTATCTTTCAAGCCATTGTTTTTTAGCTGCTTGGGCAACAGATAACGCATAGCTATATTGATTTTTTCATCCTCGGTATATCCTGGCAGGCGAATTACTTCCATTCTGTCCAGCAATGCAGACGGAATATTTAAAGTATTTGCAGTCGCCACAAACATCACATCCGACAAATCAAAATCAACTTCCAGATAATGATCAGCAAAAGTGTGATTTTGCTCAGGATCAAGCACTTCCAGTAAAGCTGAAGCTGGATCACCTCTGAAATCTGCCGCCATTTTGTCAATCTCGTCCAATAAAAACATTGGGTTGCGAGTTTTGACTTTTGCCAGGTTTTGCAAAATCTTACCCGGCATTGAACCAATATAAGTCCGTCTATGGCCTCGTATTTCCGCCTCATCTCTAACACCACCCAGCGCCATTCTGACGAATTTACGATTTGTGGCTCTGGCTATTGATTGACCCAGAGATGTCTTCCCGACACCTGGAGGCCCAACCAAACATAAAATAGGGCCTTTCAGTTTTTTTACTCTTTGCTGAACCGCAAGATACTCAATGATTCGTTCTTTTACTTTATCTAGCCCATAATGATCTTCTTCAAGCACTTTTTCCGCTACAGCCAGATCATTCCTAACTTTGGTTTTCTTTTTCCAGGGAACGCTGACCATCCAGTCTATATAATTACGGACAACAGTTGCTTCTGCAGACATTGGTGACATCAACTTGAGCTTATTCAATTCAGCTTCAGCTTTGGCTTTGGCTTCTTTAGACATTCCTGCCAGCTCAATTTTTTTCTCCAACTCTTCAATTTCATTGACGGAGTCTTCCATTTCCCCTAATTCCTTTTGAATAGCCTTCATTTGCTCATTCAAATAGTATTCCCGTTGATTTTTCTCCATTTGCTGCTTGACTCTGCCCCGAATCTTCTTTTCCATTTCCAGCAAATCAACTTCACCTTCCATTAGTGCCATCAAATTTTCAAATCTGGCTTCCACGCTTTCCATTTCCAACATGGCCTGCTTATCCTCAACCTTCAATGCCATATGCGCCGCCATGGTATCAGCCAGACGACTGGGGTCATCAATTCCGCTGAGCGAATTTAATACTTCCGGCGGAATTTTGCTGTTCAGCTTGACATATTGATCAAAAGAATTAATCGCAGTGCGAATTAAAACGTCTAATTCCTGTTCATTTACCGGCAAAGTTTCCTTAATTTCTGTCACTTCCGCAGTGTAGTAACCGTCTGTTTCCTGATAATTTTCCACACGACTACGGTGGCTACCTTCAACCAATACTTTTACGGTGCCATCAGGTAATTTTAGCAACTGTAGAATATTTGCTAATGTGCCTATTTGATAAAGATCTTTAAATTCCGGATCATCAATATCCGGCTCTTTTTGGGCTACTAATAGGATTTGCTTATCATCCTTCATAGCAACATCAAGCGCTTCAATTGATTTTTCTCTCCCTACAAATAACGGGATGACCATGTGTGGATAAACCACAACATCCCTTAGTGGCAATACAGGCACCAAATGGCCTGTTTTTTGTGTCGTTAATTCTGTACCTTTCTGTGTCATAAAAGAAACCTAATAATGGGGTTATTCATTGACTATATTCCTCATAAATCATTTCTGACGTGTTTGAATTTAAACCTCTCCTCACGAATTAATTAAAAAAAGCCAGGAGAAAACAAATTTAAGAGGATATTAAAATAGTTATATTGTATATATAGGGTCTATCCTGGAAAAAACAAGTTTTTTCTTTTATTTACTTGAAATTTTCCAGCCTTATATAGGATTTTCAATATCAAAGGAAGCTTAGAGACAAAAATACCGCTCGTCTCAAAAAGTGTCTGGGACATTTTAAAAAAACAACAAAATCCCGCCACCCTCAAAATCATTTTTGAAAGTGGCGAGCTTTGAGTTTCAGTCAATTATTGCAATGATTGATGTAAAAAAATAACTAGCCGGAAATAGCTTTCTGGTCATTTTCATAAACCAAATAAGGATCGGATTCCCCTTTTATGACGGCCTCATCAATCACTACTTTGGAAATATTATCTGCAGATGGAATTTCATACATGGTATCCAGCAAAACATTTTCCACAATAGTTCTCAGACCACGCGCACCTGTTTTACGTTCCGTAGATTTTTTTGCAATAGCGTATAGCGCCTCATCTCTGAACTCTAGTTCCGCACCTTCCATTTCGAATAAATGCTTATATTGCTTGACCAAAGCATTTTTTGGCTCGGTCAGAATTTTGACCAGCGCATCTTCATCAAGCTCTTCCAGAGTAGCAACAACTGGGAGACGACCAACGAATTCAGGTATCAACCCATATCTAATCAAATCTTCGGCTTCTACTTTGGAAAAAACCTCACCTACATTATCCGTTTCATCTTTGGTTTTGACTTCGGCAGAGAAACCAATCCCGCCTTTTTCCGAACGCTCACGAATAACCTTATCCAGACCGGCAAAAGCACCTCCAACTATAAACAGAATATTTGCGGTATTTACCTGCAAAAACTCCTGCTGTGGGTGCTTTCTACCACCTTGGGGAGGAACCGACGCAACAGTTCCCTCTATCAACTTCAACAATGCCTGCTGAACGCCTTCACCAGAGACATCTCTGGTGATAGAAGGATTATCAGACTTTCGGGAAATCTTATCAATTTCATCAATATAGACGATGCCCGACTCAGCTTTGGCCACATCGTAATCACATTTTTGCAGAATTTTCTGAATGATATTTTCAACATCCTCGCCTACATAGCCCGCTTCTGTCAGGGTTGTAGCATCGGCAATAGTAAACGGCACATCCAAAAGTCTCGCCAACGTTTCAGCCAATAAAGTTTTCCCTGATCCAGTTGGACCAATCAATAAAATATTGCTTTTTGCCAGTTCAATATCATCTTTTTTACTTCGGCTGCGCAGTCTTTTGTAATGATTATAAACCGCCACAGAAAGAATTTTTTTAGCCGCTTCCTGACCAATCACATATTCGTCAAGAACTTCCTTTATTTCCTTAGGTTTAGGTAATTCACCGCCACTACTTGGCGCTTCTTCTTCTAATTCATCACGGATTATATCGTTGCAAAGCTCAACACACTCATCACAGACATAAACTGAAGGCCCAGCAATCAACTTTCTTACTTCATGCTGACTTTTACCGCAAAATGAACAATATAGTAATTTATCCTCATCTTTGCCGTCTTTACTCATAAACTCTGACTCCTGGTTGTTTCAATTTTGTCTTTTATACTAGAGAAAGAATATATCGAAAGAAAAAAAACACCAACTATTTTTTTTCTGTTTCGTCAATTCGATTTGATAAAACCTGATCAACCAGACCATATTCCACCGCATCTTTACCACTCAAAAAATTATCCCGATCAGTGTCTTGCTGAATTCTTTCAATACTTTGACCAGTATGATGGGCTAAAATTTTATTTAATTTATCCCTAATCAACAAAATTTCTTTGGCATGGATATCAATATCCGAAGCCTGGCCTTGGAAACCACCTAAAGGCTGATGAATCATCATTCTGGAATGCGGCAAACAAAACCGTTTATTTTCAGCACCGCCAGCCAACAACAACGCACCCATACTGGCTGCTTGGCCAATACACATGGTACTGACATCAGATTTAATGAATTGCATGGTATCGTAAATAGCCAACCCTGCCGTTACAGAACCGCCCGGAGAATTGATGTATAAATGGATATCTTTATCAGGATTCTCAGATTCAAGGAATAGCAACTGAGCAACAATTAAATTTGCCATGTAATCTTCAACCTGGCCCACCAGAAAGATGACTCGTTCTTTCAGTAACCGAGAATAAATATCAAAGGATCTCTCCCCTCGGGCAGTTTGCTCGATAACAATTGGCACCAAACCACCTGCGGCTTCAGGCGAATTTATTCCAGCCATTCCATTCAGTTTATTCATTTAACCATCCTTCTTGTCAGTATTAATCAAATCATCAAAGTTTGCCGGCTCTTCGTTGACCTTTATTTGATCCACAATCCAAGCCACCGCTTCGTCTTCCAAAACCATTTGTTCAACTTCAGTTAAACGACTTTTATCACCGTAATACCAATTAACCACATCTTCAGGCTGATCATAGCTTTTGGCCATATCGTCAATTACTGAACGTACTTTGTCAGCATCAGCCTTGATTTCATTTGTCTTGATAATTTCCGCAAGAATCAACCCAAGAGCAACTCGTTTTTCAGCCTGTTCTTTAAAATCCTCTCTGGGCAACTGCAAGTCTTCCAGCTTCATCCCTTGCCGTGTAGCTTGCTCTTGATAAGGTTTTAATAGATTGTCAATTTCTTGATCCACCATTGCATTTGGTAAAGAAACTTGAATTTTTTCCAACAAACCGTCCATAACTGCATTTTTTACCTTGGTTTTTACCGCCTGCCCTAATTCGCGTTCCATATTCTCTTTAACATCGGCTCGGAAATCTTCCATTTTTCCGCTTTCCACTCCAAAATCCTTAATGAACTCCTCATTAACCTCAGGAATAGTAGGCTCTTCAACTTTAATAACTTCGATTTCAAACTCAGCTTCCTTCCCGGCAAGCTTTTCGTTACCGTAATCTTCAGGGAAAGTAACGGTAAAAGTCTTTTTTTCTCCAGCTTTAAGGCTAACTAAATTATCCTCAAAACCAGGAATCATTTGCTTTGCACCAATCTCAACCTGAAAATCTTCCACCTTGCCATTGGTAAAATTCTCGCCCCCGGAAACTCCAGAAAAATGAAGAGTAACCTGGTCTTTTTGCTGGGCTTCGCGCTCAACTTCCTGCCATTCCTTTCTCTGCTCCCTGAGCTTTTCAACCATATTGTCCAGATCTTTATCGGTCACTTCTGCTACCGGCCTGGTTATTTCGATTTGCTCGATTCCCGCCAAAAAAACATCCGGATAAATTTCAAATTCTGCCGTATAAACAAACTCCTCATCATCTTTGGGTGGGTGAATATGCGGCTGGCCTGCAGGAATTAACTCTTTCTGTTGCAAGGCCTCATAGTAAGTGGTTTGAATAATATCGCCGGTAACCTCTCCCCTGACACGATCACCATACATTTTTTTTACCACTCTGACAGGCACTTTTCCAGGGCGAAAACCATCAAGCTTGACATTTTTTGCTAGTGATTTTAATCGCTCTTCCATTTTCTCCTGAACCACTTCCTCAGGCACGCTAACAGTCATTTTTCTGCTTAATTCCGATGTCTTTTCGACGGAGACTTGCATTTACTTACCTCAAATAGATATTACGATAATGATTTTGGAACACCACCAGTTATTGGGGGATAAAATAATTGACATTAACTTTTGATCCGTTAACGCGGTGATAAAATTGAGATTTAAGTGGTGCGAGCGGAGAGACTCGAACTCTCACAGGGGTAACCTACTGGAACCTAAATCCAGCGCGTCTACCAGTTCCGCCACGCTCGCTTTCTTAAATAGCCGCTAATTATAACTAAAATTTTAGACTAAAACCAAAATTAAAATAGTTTTTGTTCAATTTTTTAAATCACAAATCGCATCATTTCCAAAAAACATAAATTTATTGTTTATTCGCTCACATTCCTGACAATATATCCTTGGCAATTTCATCAACTCCCTATAAGCTACAGAATAACAACCCATACGTGGAGCCATACTATGAATATTAGCTCATCAACCAGCGCAGTTAACTTGCTTAACACTTCCCAGCATAAAGCAGCTGACGCCGCTCAAAAAATTGCCACACTTCCTGTTAACAAACAAGAAGTCGGTAGTGCAGAATTTAATTCTTCAGACCTGATCAAACCAGTCTTGAGTTTAAACGAAGCAGAACTAGAAACATCGGCGGCTGTAAAAATATTGCAAACAGAGGATAAAACCATAGGCGCCTTGCTTGATGTTAATGCATAAAATCCTGCCGATCACTCACTAACCTGTACATTCAGCCCAAGTGATCTGATTTTCTTTGCAAAATCATTTAATTCTTGTCCTGAAACTTTTGACAAATATTTTGCATCCGGCTGCATGGAGGGTCGGGCTAATGTATAGAGCATTACCCCTTGCAAATTAACTTGTTCGAGGATATTTTTGAGCAATTTAAGATAAGCCTCCTGCTCCTTAACAGCCAGACTCTGACCATCTATTTTCAATAAACAAGTCTGTAGCCAGGTCGGACATAAGCTCGCGGAAAGCAATAAATTTTCTAAATATTTTTTCTGTGACATCCTTGCATCATTAAGCTTTTTTCTACCCGACTGAGTTGCGCTGTCCAGCTTAAACCAGACACGCCCCTGAAACTGATTTAACACAGCCAAGCCTTTTTGAACCTGCTCTTTATGAATCAAACTACCATTGGTAATTAATACAAATTGGTATGAATCCTTAATTTTTGCCTTATCTAATGTTTCACCAATCAACGAAATTGCTTTATCAAAACTTTCGGCACTGGTTGGCTCACCATTTCCAGAAATAGCAAAATCCTTAATGACTCTATCTTCCAATGGCACTTCAAAACGATCATAGAATGATCCACTCGTCACTTCTTCCAGAAAAAAAACCAATTCTTTTTCCAGCAAAGAATAATCAATACTTGAGGCACTACCCCGAACCAGATTCGGAACCTGGCAATAAACACAGCGCCAGTTACAGGCATTATTGGTGTTAAAATTAATACCAATCGATAGACCTCCCGCCCTTCTCGACATAACTGGATAAATATATTTCAAACCAGCTA
Source organism: Methylomonas sp. (assembly GCA_026989395.1). GTDB lineage: Bacteria > Pseudomonadota > Gammaproteobacteria > Methylococcales > Methylomonadaceae > JALSJK01. The sequence goes on along the minus strand of JALSJK010000034.1, from coordinate 7,664 downwards.
CATCACGACTATGATCTTTCGTTGTCAACTTCCCCATGCATCAAGACCCAAAACTAAAAAAATGTTATGCTACTGCGGTATTTTTTCAAAGCAATCTAATCGAAAAATAATGGAGATCTTAACATGAGCGAAAGAATTGTTTTAAGAACCGGTGAAGCATTGGTAGCAGGCGGCCCTCCCGGCACAGCTGCGGAACCTGAAATTATTATTGGCGAATTGGACGGACCTGTTGGTACGGCTTTAGCCACTTTGACTGGAGACCAGGCGCAAGGACACTCAAAAGTATTTGCTATTTTAAATACTGATGTTCAGGTTCGCCCTGTCACCCTGATGGTCAGTAAAGTTACAGTAAAAAACAACCGATACACCAACATCCTGATGGGAACTGTGCAGGCTGCTATTGCCAATGGCGTTCTTGACGCTGTTCGTGCTGGAGACATCCCTAAAGAAAAAGCCAACGATCTGGGCATTATCGTTTCTGTCTGGTTAAACCCTAGCGTTATTAATGACTCAGATCTAGATCACCAGATCTTGTTTGATATTCATCGCAAGGCAACGTCTCAAGCAATCCACAAAGCAATGAACAATCAACCTGACATTGACTGGCTGCTTGAAAACCAAGACAAAATCACCCATAAATATTTCCAGATGGGTCTGGACGGTAAGATTTAATATTCATCATTCCGGCGGCAATAGAACGAATCCATCAAAATTGCCGCTGGACACAATTCTTTGGTTATCAATCGATGCAGTAGCCGTGACCGCGCGAAGTATAAACTCAGCTTGTTTCAAAACATTCCCTGCTGACAAATCACTGCAACATTACTTCGCAAAGTCGATCTTCCAAATCAATTCTGTTTGCCAGGTTCTCGCCTAAAAAAGACAAATCTTTTTCCAGGGATCCCGAAAACAATTTTTCCTGATTTTGGCTGTATTTCTCATCAAATTCCAACGCAACATCAGTAATACTAACAAATTCAGGGTATATTTCATTTGCGACCGCTTGCACTACTTCACGCCGTTCATTCCCTTCAAAGATACGTTGAAATACACCAAAATGCCCCAATGAAACATAGTCAATCAACATCTGTGAAAATTCAGTCAACATTGGCTGAATATTTTTTCCCGGTAAAAAAGGCTTTAAATCAGCAATTTTGCAATATAATGACCAAACCAGTTGCCGCTCTTCCTGCAACTCTTTGATTAATAGAGTAGCTTGTTGGCGTCTGTCTGGTTCATTGTTTAAAGCGGTAGACATGATTAATCCCCTATTTTTTGTTCTTGAACACCACCCATTTGTCTGTGTAAAAATAATTTAAACTCAAACAGATGAATAGTTATTGTTAATTTCAATGTCTTTATCTGTAATTCAGCTCAATAATCACACAAATAAATATCCATGCGATTTCTTAAAATATGCTTAAACACATAAAGCAGTATAGTAGATAATCAGGAATGAGTTTGAAAATTTCCGTTATTATCCCAACCTTTAACCGTATCAATGTCTTGCCAAAAACTCTTGATTCGGTTATGGCACAAACTTACCCACCAATTGAAATTATAGTGGTTGACGATGGCTCGACTGATGACACCGAAACTATTCTCTACAGACAATATCCTAACATAAAATATCATTATCAAAAAAATCAGGGTGTTAGTTCAGCGCGAAACGCGGGATTGAAAATAGCAACAGGAGATTGGCTTGCACTTTTAGATTCTGATGATCAATGGCTGCCAGAAAAGTTAGAAAAACAAAAACAAGCACTCGACAATCAACCAGCACTTAAAATATGCCATACTGAAGAATTGTGGATTCGAAATGGGGTCCGCGTTAACCCTATGAAAAAACATGCAAAAAAAGGTGGGAATATTTTCCAGCATTGCCTGCCTCTTTGCGCTATTTCTCCTTCTTCAGCCATAATTCACCGCTCAGTTTTTGAGGACGTTGGAAACTTTGATGAAGCATTTCCGGCTTGCGAAGATTACGAAATGTGGTTACGAGTCACGTCAAAATATCCGGTTTTGTTTATTGAAGAACCTTTGATAATTAAGTATGGTGGCCACCAGGATCAATTGTCACAAAAATATTGGGGCATGGATCGTTTTCGCATTCGAGCTTTAGAGAAAATACTTTGCCAAGCCGATTTATCATTGGAAAATCGTCAAGCTGCTTGTGAGATGTTAATTAACAAAGCAAAAATCTATCTTGCGGGTGCAAAGAAACGAGGAAAAACTTCTGAATGCAGGCATTACGAAGGACTTATTACTCACTACAGAGACATCTTGTGAATAAGAACCCAATTACTTTTCTCTATGTTGCGTTACCCTGTGAAGCAAAACCGTTAGTCAAGCATTTCAGGCTAAAAAAACAGACAAACCTTCCAAGCTTTGCAATTTTTCGTAATGAGAATCTTTGCGTCACCATCAGCGGTCTCGGAAAAACAGCGATGGCAGCGGCTGTTGCCTATTCACAGGCACTTTTAGGAAATTCTTCTAATGCTGTTTTTTTAAACATAGGTATCGCGGGCCATAAAACTTATCAACCGGGCAAAATCTTTTGCGTTGATAAAATCACTGACGGGGATAGTGGCAAAAACTTTTATCCGCCATTGACTGCAAATCTGCCTTGTCCCACTCAACCACTACTTACAGTCTCTAGAGTATCCAGCATTTACCAGGAAAATAATCTGCATGACATGGAAGGTTCAGCCTTTTTTGAAACTGCAATCAGATTCACATCAAGCGAACTGGTTCAATGTCTAAAAATTGTGTCTGATAATGAAGATCATGGTATCGAAAAAATCAATCCAGCAAACGCGGCTCAACTGATCAGCAGTAGCATCGATACTCTGGAAAACCTGATATTGGAATTATCAAAACTTGCCGCAAAAATAAATCCAGTTAAAGAAGATTTATACTCAAAATTAGAAAATCGCTGGCAGCTTTCATCAAGCAACCGGAAAAAACTGAAAAACTTGTTATTTAACTGGCAAATCCTTACCGATAATTCGGCTTTACCTGCTGAAATATTGAGCTGCACAAATGGTAAGGAATTTTTGCTTGCTCTGGAAAAAGCCATCGATAAATGGGAATGTTATTCGTTATAGATCTAGCGATTACTCATTGCCTCAACAAACTGGCGCAGCTTTGCTTGAATTATTCGGGTATTTTCTGGCCCCATTCGAATCATCTGTTTTTTTACTGGGCTTAATGATTCAAGATCTTTATCTTCAAACTTATAACGCACTGAAGGTTTAATCAGTTTAATTTTCTCTTCTATAACTGGCGCTTGAAGAATATTTGAGATAGCTTTTCTGATAATATCGTCAACCTTATATTCTTCAGGATAACCAAATTCTGTAAAGGCCTGCTGTAATAATGGCTGGTATTTCTCCAATAAATTTACCGCCTTTTCAATATCTACCGCATGAACAGCGGATGCTAAAAAATCATAGCGCTGGTAGCCTCGTTCTGCAATGTAAATCCCAGATTGATCTGTTTCAACCTGAAATGGATCAGCTAACCCGAACTGCTTAAAGTGTTTATAGGGTCTCAGGTTTTGAGATAAATCATTGATTACCACCACCCATTTCTTGATAATATTGTTGACATTTAAAAGACCAGAAAAGCCCGGGGACAAAGTTAAAATATCTTGCTTAAAAATAGCATCACTCTGTTCAAGATCAGGCAATATAAATTCTTCCCTTTGAATACCCATCTGCCCCTGATCTTTATCCGTTACCTTAGCTTCCAACTCATGCCCGCCATTTTCAGCGATGTTTCCTTGTTTTTTCGATAATTGTTGATCGGACGTTGATTCTTCTAGCAACTGTGTTGATGAATTATTTTGATCTGGAATTTTCAAACTTTCAACGACTGGAGCATCCTTACCCGCGATTTCTGGATTTTCCTGACCTCTATTTAAAAATAACCAGGTAAACATGATAATCAGCAACGGAATGACTATAATCATAATCAAGCGAAAACTAATTACCTGCCGATCTGTTGAAGAATAATATCTACTGTTCATTTTTTATACCCCCAGGTCTAGAAAATCCTGTAATTTGCACTCATAGTAATCATATTAAATCAATAAAACAATATAAAACCATGAGATCGAGGCTTCTTGTAGCAACCCATAACTCAGTTAAACCATTGAATAAGCGCTAAAATTGAATTTATATTCTGCAAAAAAGACGAAACTCACTTGCCTCGCTGCTATTTTTTAAAGAATAAAAGGAATAACCCTACAAACACCAACATACATTAGACTTTGTAAATAGAAATTGTATAGCCATTTTTTTAAATTCGATAAACCACCGTTTTCCATTGCCCCCGATCCTCAGTTTCTGTATATGAGCTCGCGGCATCAGGAGGGAATTGCCCATTTGTTATACGGAATTAATATGGGAGGCGGTTTCGTTGCTTTGACTGGCGAAGTGGGGACAGGAAAAACTACTTTATGCTACTGCTTACTGGAACAAGTTCCTGATGATGTAGATATTGCCTATATTCTTAACCCGAAACTTAACAGCCTTGAACTGCTAGCGAGTATTTGCGACGAACTCAGTATAAATTACCCAGAAAATTGTAATAGTATTAAAGTACTTAACGACCTTCTGAATGAACATCTCTTGAAAACCCATGCTCGGGGAAGGAGAACAGTATTAATTATTGATGAAGCGCAAAATTTAAGTTTTGATGTTCTGGAACAGATTCGTTTATTAACCAACCTTGAAACTACCAAGACCAAATTATTACAAATAATTTTAATCGGTCAACCAGAACTGAAAGAACTGCTCCACGACAAACAACTCCGTCAGCTCAACCAGAGAATTACTGCTCGCTATCATCTTAAACCCTTATCCTTAAAAGAAACTCGCACTTACATAGAACATCGCATGAAGGTCAGCGGTGGTTTTCCAGGGATTTTCAAACCATCTGCAATTAAACAAATCTATAATTTGACCCACGGAGTGCCGAGATTGATAAACTTGCTTTGCGATAGGTCACTTTTAGGCGCCTATGCAACAGGAAATTTATCCGTTAACAAGTCTATTATTAGAAAAGCCGCCAAAGAAGTTCTTCCCGAACAATCGAAAAAAACTTATTTAACACCCATCATTTTAGCTATTGGCATGATATTGTTTTTCAGTTTGCTGCTGGCTTATTTCTACCCAAACCTTCCATTAAATGAACCAGAAACCGATTTTAAAGACCAAACTACTGTCAACAAGATTGTAAAAAAACAACAAGAATCATCGACTCCGATCAAACCAAAAATCGCAAAAAACGAACCCTCAATTACAAAAGAGACCGTATTAAAAGAAGCCAAACAATCCGTTCCAGCACCCACGCCCAAAAGGTATAAAAATTTTACTGATTTTATCAATACACCCTCCTTAACCATGGAAAATGCTTTAGCCAAATCCTTGCATCAATGGGATATTGAAACACCGAAGAATTTCACTGCTGAATGTCTTTTTGTACAAAAATCAGGCCTACGCTGCCTTCCCGAAAAATCAGATTGGCAACAATTAATCAACCTGAAGCGCCAGGTCATAATGGAATTTGACTTGGAAAATAATCAAAAAAGGTTCGCCCTGCTGGTAGGCGTTATTCGAAACAAAGCGATATTCCGTTCCGATCAAGAATATCTTTTTTCAATTCCGGATGTTTTGAAATATTGGAATGGTTACTTTCTTGCTCTCTGGAAACCACCCACTGCTGATTTCTGGACACTGGCTCCTGGCCAAAGATCTGACAATGTACTCTGGCTTAGACAACAGCTTGATAAGATACAAGGAAAAAAAGAGAAAACTACTCAGCCAAATTTTTACGATATGGAACTGGAAAAACGGGTTAAGCAATTTCAACAGCAAAAGCAAATAACCCAAGATGGACTGGTTGGCCCATTAACGGTTATTCATTTACAAAATGCCACTTCAATAGACAATTTCCCTCTGCTGAGATAAAACATGTCATATATTCTGAATGCACTACGAAAATCTGAAAACGAGCGAAAGGCAAAACAGCAATCCGTAAACCTGGAAACACCCACCGCTTCGGAATCACCATTACAAAACAACCGCGTTATTTGGATTATTATTGCGCTGGTCAGTATTAATATTCTGATACTAATCTATTTCCTTTTTTTTAATTCTCAACCAACATCAAACACTAATACTGTCATTGAACCACAAACGGCTAAAATTGAACCGCAAATAAAAACTCATCAGAAAACTGTAGCCAAAAAGCCGAATCCCGAAAAACTTGATGCCATCAAAACAGAGGATTTACAACCCGTTATTAAATCTACTTCCCCGAAAATTAATCACCAGATATCTATTTCGGAAATGTTGGAACAACGAAGAGTCTCAAAAAAATCAGAAATGGCTCTGGCATCAAACAAAAAAAATGTACCATCAACTGCAGCACGCACCAAGCGGCAAACAAAAAAACCGGCATCATCCTCAACCATCAAGCATGTTGCCATCACCCCTGAAAGCCAACAAAAAAAACAACCTCAGCCAACAAAAAAAGCCGAATCAATTCCTTTTTTACGGGAAATGCCACCGGAATTCCGGCGCCGAGTACCCAGTCTTAATATCAACGTTTTTGTCTACGCGGATGAACCGAATAACCGGTTTGTAATTATAGAGATGAAAAAATATCGGACTGGCGAAGAGACTGAAACCGGGATAACAATCAAGGACATTAAAAAAGATAGCCTGGTACTGGTTTTTAAAAACCGTATTTTCCAAATAAAGCGTCCATAACCTTTCAATCCCCAACTTATTGAAAACAATTCAATATGTTAACCTATAAACAACCAACAGAAATGGGGCCGAATGTGCGAAGCTGGATTCGGCACCTGATTCGCTTAGGAGTTTCGACCCAGTTGGCGATTCATATTGGCCTGAGTTCTAAAGGATACTACCGGCTGGCGAAAACCAAGGCCGTCCAAATCAGTCTCAATAAGGACTGATTAAAAGCGCAAGGGTTAGTGTCTGTTAAAGAGCAGTGGATAACAACCATTATCCCAATGGCTAATGAACCGCCGTATGCGGACCCGCATGTACGGTGGTGTGGGGAGGGCCGGAGCGAAACCGGCCCTTACCCGATTAGGTTTTTTTGCACTATACTACAACATTTTAAAATGCCTGAAAAACACATTAACCCTCGCCCTTCTTTAGAAGTTCCTCATATTCTTCCGGTGAAATAGTTCCACCTTGCTTCTCTGCAAGACCCTTTTCGCGCTCGGGCAACACATCTTGCAACACATCAATGCATTTCCATTTTGGCGTTAATGGCTTTTCAAAATTAGCTTGAGGTACATATTTAGAGGACTGAACACGATGATATTTATGGATGTAACGAGGACAATTGACAAAGATTTCAGTAACAATAATGCGAACTACTAACTCCGAGCCATGGAATTCTTTGATTAGTGAATCATGCTTGTCTATGCTTGCAGTACCATGCACACGTATCCGATGTGGTGTTTCAAAATCAATAAATAACATCCCGACCTTGTTATTATACTATCCACGATCAAGAATACCCGGCTTTGCCCTCAATAATCTGAAACTTTTCATTCAACAATGCACGCAAAGGAGCATGATGCTCATCGAGGTTGTCGAAGAAGTTTGTACAAGCCTGTT
>JALSJK010000033.1 GCA_026989395.1 Methylomonas sp. | reverse complement strand
AAACAAGCTTGTACACACTTCTTCGACAACCTCGATGAGCATCATGCTCCTTTGCGTGCATTGTTGACTGAAAAGTTTCAGATTATTGAGGGCAAAGCCGGGTATTCTTGATCGTAGATAGTATAACTCGTTTTTCCGAACACGAGAAAGTTTTGATGTGCTTTGTCATGCTTGAAATCAATATCGAATGCTGCACGTATGCTACAGCTTTGTTCAGGAACATAACGTATCATTTGTGCATGAAAATTACGTATTGACCAGTCGGGACCGGCATAATGACTAACCAATTTTGGAGCGATTTGTTGATAAAGAAATTCACAATTGAGGATTTTCTTAAGATGACTTAGCTTGCGATCATTGGGAAAAATCCAAGTAACACAATCCAGTTCAGGAATGTGCATTAGTCTGCCTGGTGCCTGTCCCTTGACGATTTCTTTGAAATAACGAGAGTTGGAGCCGCCTTGTTCATAAAACCTGGCGCAGACCAACTGTTCTGTTATTTTTTTATGGTGACGATATTTAAGACATAAACGATAAGTGACATGACAGTTTTTTTGAGGTTTGTATTTAATTCGCTCGATCTGGCAATCAATGAGTCTGGCAGATTTTGCCCAGTACCTATGGCGCTGAAAAATATTTTTCATTTTTTCAGTATTCAATGCTACTTCAAGGTGATTTAAGATTTTGTCGGCGGGAATCATCCGGGTTTGATACTCACTCATCATTTTTATCCTGCTGCTATTTATAGTGATTATTAAAGTGAATAAAACTGTCTGGTCCAGTAAAATAATTGACCAGTATGCCGTCTTCATTGAGACGAATGTAACAAAGATATCCAGTACAAATGAAACATCCATATTGCCATTGTCGTGGTTGACCATCGTGGGCAATAAAAAACAAATCTTTAATGGTTCCGGTTCCGGTTTCGGTCTTTATATTTAGACAAAATGTAGAGGTTGACTCAGGATCAATCTCTTGCCGGGTTATCCTGGTGTCCAGTGTTTCCCACACAACGTCAAGAAATTCTTGCTTGCAGGGAAACAGCATAGTATCGAAAATAGTATTATCTGTATTTCTTAGAAAATTGATAATTGGAGCTTGTTGCTTTTCACCATAATGTTGGGATATGAAGCCAGTTTCTAAAGACACTTCAGTCTCATTATTACTCGCTTGCATCATTAACAAGCCGGGTGAGCGTATAGCAATTACATTGTTGTGCTGGGTGATAAATGTTCGATTTTCAGCCTCGGGGCAAAGATGGTAGCGCAATGCATATTGATTAATTTGTTTATCGCACAATACATCTGAAATTAACCAGTATTCTTCGTTAATAAAGAAAATTTTTCTTTCATGTATGGCGCTATATTCCTGGCTCAGTGCCATACCGTGGAGAAAGTGACATTGATTTTTATTGATAAAACTGATGAGTTTCGGTTTGGCATGGATTCCCAGGATTTTATATTTTCCTTTACGTTTACTATAACTGTACTTTGTTTGATTTTTTCCATTTACTTCAACGGTATTGTGATACCGGGTACTACGAAACAACACACGCCAGTTGATTTCTCCTGATTCATCATAGGTATAGCGGCCTGGGTCGACAATCAAGCTTCGACCATAGGCATACATTTCGATATTCAACAGGTCTAGATGACCATGGTTACCAACACCCAAGGGACCACAGTCGAAAACCAGATAACGGGCATCCTGGAACGACTCAGACGCATCGTTCCAGGCGCTGCGCAAAATATAATATCCACTGTCAGAAAATGCTTTAGAATTCTCGGAAGGGGGCGTTCCGGCATTACCCTGACTAAAAACAAATCTTGATTGTTCGTTGTCATAAAACTCATAACCTTGTTGTAAAAGATCATAAAAACAACCACTGTCGCCATCACTGAGACTGGGAATCTGGCCGTCTGGTTTGTGTACAAACAGAGAAAAATCAAGTGCACGGCTGACTGCGGCGTCAAAACGTGCAGGCATGGATATTTGATTAATTATTGCCAAACGTTTGATTGACAGCAGGTTTTTTAGAACAATATGGTGGTAAAAAGTTGATAATTCACAATGGACGCCATCAGCAAGGATATCTGTGTCGGCATTATCTGCCAAAGCTTGTAGCGAATATTCCAGCCACTGATTAGCCCGTTTAAATTCGGGAAATACCACCGCTGCAAGAAAAACAGCGTAGAGCTCCAGGGTTCTATGGTTCCTGGCTGGAGTCAGATGATTGATAAGATGGTTTACCTGTTTTTCTAAAGAAGCAAAAAATCGCAACAAAAAATCATTGCCAATAGTCAGCTTTGATTTTTGATTAATCAAAAAATAGAATGCATAAATCCAGTTTTGTATGCGGCGGCCTGTTACATCCGTAGCAATAAAACCAGGATCATTGACCTGGCCTATCCAGGAATCAGTCAGTTCAATCCATTTTTGTAAATATTCATTATTTTTTGTTTCATTGAATAGTTTCATCAAGCCAACCAGATAATAACCTTTGTGCAGCATAATCAGCCACTCGATATCATCAGTGGGATTGCAAAACCAGTCTATTGGTTGTTTCAAAACATGGCTTTCATGATTGAATTCGAACTCATTTTTTAGAACTTTTTCGATAAAATCATCAGTGACTTGATCTGCCTCACAGACAGGGAAAAATTGAACGGTTTTCCTGTTTCGGTAGTAGTTCAGTAATTCATTTGCTGAATACTGATGATAAGGTTCCCTGAAGATTGAAGTTTCAGAAACAAATTGTTGTTGATTATCTAAAGTAACTTTATCAGGTATTGGCACTGGGAATCTCCCCGTTTCCTGATGCGTCATGATGTTGACAATCTATACATTCATCGAATAATCGGCGTAAATGTTGAGTCGTTTGTTCCGAATCAAATTCCTGTATAACTGTATTTCGGCCGTTTTCGGCCAATTGCGCAGATAAACTTTTATCGGTTAGGAGTTGTTCAAGCGCATCAGCTAATTCTATGCTGTTTTTTTCCTCTATCAATAAACCGTTATGTTGATGTTTTATTAATTCAGGTATGCCGGAAATATGGGTGGAAACGACGCCAAGACCGCAAGCCATGGCTTCGACTAACACATTGGGTATACCATCGCGGTCACCATCATCGACAATTTGGCAGGGCAGGGCAAAAATTTTGCTTTGTTGATAAATTTGCTTGAGTTCAAGATGGGCTTTTGGTCCTTCCAGAGAAACAAGTTCCTCCAGTTCCAGTTTCTCGACCAATGCTTTTAAAGAAGGATAAGCGTCCCCTTTTTCTCCAATAATACGGCAGCGGAATTGTAACCCCCTATTTTTTAATAGTGAACAAGCTTCGATCAGGTATTGGAACCCTTTCTTTTCCACATAACGACCCACAGACAAAATTTCTTGAATGTTTTTATTTGGTATTGGTTTGTCAGGTGTAAAAAAAGAAATATCCAGACCATGATAGATCAGTTTGATTTTATCAGGGTCGTCCAATTGATCCAGATAACGTTTGTTAGCGCCAGTGCAGGTTGCAACAAAAGATGCAGCTTTAATTTTTTTGATTAACAAATCACCGGGATTCTGGGTTTTTTGATAAATATCTTTTGCATGTGCTGTGAAACTGAATGGAATGTTGGTTAATTTGCTGACAAAAAGGGCAATGGTGGTTGCGCCATGACAAAAGTGCGAATGAATATGGCGGATATTCCCAGACTGAATAATTTGATCGGCAATAAAAACCGCCTGAATAAATTCTTTTAGAAAAACTTTTTTGGGATTTGCAAACATGTTTTGACGATAAATCATCATCATCGATGATGCTTTAAGCAAAGTTGAAAAAAAGTTGATTGGCTGTGTTAACGCCAACTTCATATGCGCTTTAATGAAAGGTCGAATGTTCTGTAGTAACCAGACCGGTAGAAAAGTATTGGAAAGTGAGGTCACTGACGGTAAATAGACAGGCTTTGCATTGATTTGAGATACCGTAGATTGTTGCAAAGCTTCATCAGGGTGTTTGACTGAAAACAGTTTGATGGTAACGCCTGATTGTTCTAGCAATAATACTTCATTGCTGATAAATGTTTCAGATAAACGGGGGAAGCCTTTTATAATATAGGCAATTTCACTAGCCATGCTGTTCTCCAGAGAGTGGCTCACGTATCTTGACATGGCCATTGTTTTGTAGGGTTTGGGATAAAAGTGATTTTAGTTGTGTGATATGTTGATCGGCAGCAAAGTAGGTGATTACTCGATGTTTTCCGGCTTCACCAATTTGTTTTCGTAATACAGCATTGTCAATTAATTGTTGCAAGCTAGCAAACAATGCATAATGATTTTTGGGTTCAATGATGAGACCAGTTTTATTATTTTCGATAATTTCCGGAATGCCCGAAACATTGGTTGAAATAACTGGAATGGAAAAAGTCATCGCTTCCATCAGCACATTGGGAATACCATCACGGTCACCTTCATCGGTTATTTGGCATGGCAATGTAAAAATATCGGCTTGTCGATATAAGGCAACCACTCTGTCATGTGTTAGTTTCCCCCATAACGTAACGGTATCTGAAAGTTGGTATTGTTCAATATAACTTCTGCAACTTTTCCCGGTATGGTCCATAACCGACAATGTCGCAGCGGAATGAGTATCCGGCTTTTTTTAATAATTGACAGGCGGCGATCAGGGTTGGAAAACCTTTTTTTTCTTGCAATCTGCCAACACTGAGAATTTGAATACGATCAGATAGAGTCTGGATAGTATACTATCCACGATCAAGAATACCCGGCTTTGCCCTCAATAATCTGAAACTTTTCATTCAACAATGCACGCAAAGGAGCATGATGCTCATCGAGGTTGTCGAAGAAGTTTGTACAAGCCTG
>JALSJK010000032.1 GCA_026989395.1 Methylomonas sp. | reverse complement strand
TATCGTTTTATTTCCGCGTTGCAATACTTTTTGTATGGCCTGGTCTTTAAAAGATTGGCTATATTGTGTTTTCATGATCGGTCACCTTAGGTTAAAAATAGGCGACAACTAGGCTGACACATAGGGTTTTGAAGGACAGGCTGACTTCTTTCATATAAAAGTAGAAAATAAAGAGGAGAACTCGCCAAAAGATGGAGAAATTGTTTGGTAAAGAATAAAACGGGATTATCGACTTTGGTAGCTGTCTTGGTTCTTGGGCTTACCGCTAAAAATCAATACCATCTAAGCCAAGGAGGTTTTGAATAATCTCGGCTTAGATGGTATTGGAATAACGTTTTTTGAAACTATTTGTCTTGAGAATTCAGTTGTGCAAACTCAGCTGAATCCAGCTTATCATCCTTGTTGGCATCAAGGCTATCCCAAGCATCGGTAATTGCTTTTGAAGCGGAAGCTTCTTCTTTGCTAATAGTTCCGTCCTGGTCGACATCTAGGATTTTCCAAAGACTGGTTGAATCCATTGATTTTTCGGAATCTATAATGCCAGAAACAGCGCTTTTTTCACTCTGAACCGCATCTGAAATAGCTCCCTGAGATGATTCAACTGCTTGTTGACCTGCCTCTATTACATCAGCTGATTCTTCTGCATAGGCAGTTGTTGAAAGAATGGCGATAGATAAAATAGCAAATACGTTTTTCATGATAATACTCCTAATTAAATGATTATGTTTTTTGCTGAATTTGTTCAGCAATTTAACTAAAGCAATGTTGGTGCCAAAATCTGTAAAATCATCTGAAACATGTGTGAATACTAGCTTGTAAGATTTCCGTCGGGAACATCATCAAGATGACAGAATTAATAATCCAAAATAATTGTCTCTGTTCCCCGACGAAATTGTGGATACGGTTATGTATTATCTAGAAAAATGAACAGGTCACCGTTATTGTTATTTACATAAGTCATTGAAAGTAAATTAATAAGGTGTATTTTAGAAGCTTGGTGGGATATCGGTTGGAAATTCTGTCGGGCTATCACGACACTGGAAGTTTGTGATGCCAAATAAAATTTGTCAAATCATCATCAATGGCTGCTCTGTTGAGGCCTAGCAGCAATGTCGTCAAATTGCGACAAGTCGTAAAATCTGGCTTATCAAGGTTGAGGTTTAAACTCGGATGCTTTTAATGAATGCCGATCCAAGAGTCGATAAAATTCAGTTCGGTTACGTTTTGCCAAACGTGCCGCTTCGGTAACATTACCGCTGGCCATTAGCAATAGTTTGATCAGGTATTCTCTTTCGAAGTTTTTTCTGGCGTCATTAAAACTTAACCAGCTTTTCTGCTTTTCCTGTAAAGCTTTTTCCACTAAATTTGCTGGAATTAATGATGTTGTGGCAAATGTACAAACGTGTTCAATGACATTTTTAAGTTGCCTGACATTTCCAGGCCAATCATAAGCAATCAGTAATTCCAGAGCTTCATTGCTTAAACCTTCAGCTACTGACTGAGTTCGAGAATGCATATTGCTAATAAAATAATTGGCCAGCAGGGGAATATCTTCCGGGCGATCAGCCAGTCGAGGCAAATTCAAAGTCACCACATTCAAACGGTAATAAAGATCCGTTCGGAATTGTTCTTCTGATGCCAATTGTTGTAAATTACGATGACTGGCAGAAATAATTCTCACATCAACCTTGAGAATATGGTTTGATCCAACAGGTCGAATTTCACCTTCTTGCAAGGCTCGTAATAACTTGACTTGAAACGAGGCTGGCATATCGCCAATTTCGTCCAGGAACAGACTGCCACCATCTGCCAGTTCAAATAAGCCTTTTCTATCAGCCGACGCGCCTGAAAAAGCTCCTTTACAATGGCCAAACAATTCCGATTCCAAAAGTTCCTCTGGTATGGCACTGCAATTGACGGCTACGAATTCCTTCCCGCTACGAGGACTGGCATCATGAATTGCACGAGCTATCAACTCTTTACCCGTGCCACTTTCGCCATTGATATAGACGCTAACTTCACTTTGAGCAATTTTTTGGACCTCGCGCAATAAGTTTTCCATTACTGCACTACGTGTGATAATGTCATTGCGCCAATGATCTTTGGCTGTTTGCTGTTGATCAATGGCAGCCGGACCATTCAATGCAAAGGCTTGATCAACCAGTTGTAACAGTTCATTTCCATCGAATGGTTTGGTTAGAAACCCGAATACCCCTTGTCGAGTCGCTGCGACCGCTTCTTTAATGGTGCCATGGGCAGTAAGGATAATTACTGGCAGAGTGGGATAATGTTGCTGTAAATGATCAAATAATGCCAAACCATCCATTTCTGCCATTCGTAAATCAGTAATAACTAATTCAGGAAGAAAAACGGGAACAATTGAAATGGCTTGTTCAGCGCTTTGTGCAGTTTTAACTTCAATTCCTGCCGCATCAAGCCGCATGGATAATAATTTAAGTAAACTGGGGTCATCATCGACCAGTAAAACTTTTTGTCCTTGAAAAGGACTTTTTTTTGCTTTATTGGCCATCGAGTTTTTTGTTAATACTGGTTTCAATTGCTTTTAAAGCTTGAATCTTGGAGTTGACTTCTTTTAATCGCTTCTGGGCCTCTTTTAACTGCCTGCGCAAACTTATCGATTTTTTTTGATATTTAAGCAGTTGCTTAAGAATTTTAAGTTGCTTTTTATTCAACCAGGCAAGTTGCGGGTAAATTTCTATTGATGCAACTAAGGTTTGCAAATAGTCTATCGATTCATTGAGTGACAAACAGTGAAAGTCATCATTCAGAGGATAAACTAAAAACCAGGCAGTTTGCCATTCTGGTTTGGTTTGATATTTTAGTTTAAGCTGTTCGCATTGGATTTGTTGTTGCGCCTTGTCTAATTCTGCCAAGTGCATTCCCTTAATGAAAAAATTGTTTGTATTTTCATGCTCACCCAGTTCTGAAGCCTTAATAACAGACGTTGGGGTGGTTGTTGGTTGCAGTTGACAACCAGAACAAACAGAAAAAATCGCTACTAAAAAGCTCACAAATATTTTCATCTCAATTTCTTTGTTGAGGTAAAAACACACAGAACCGAGCGCCAGAAAAGCTTTCATTGGAAGGAAGCAATTTAATTTGGCCTCCATGCGCTTCAAGGAAATGCCTGACCAAAGCAAGCCCAAGACCCGATCCCTTGATATTCCAGGATTTTGGTGATTTTCCCTGATAAAAATCATTAAAGATCAAATGCCGTATGTTTTTTGCTATTCCAGGGCCTTGATCTTCAATGATGATCTGGGTGGAATCATGACGAGATTGAACGGTGATCCCGATAGTTCCATTTTCAGGGGAAAATTTCAGTGCATTTGAAAAAATATTACTGATGATAATTTTAATCTTGTCATAATCAGCCTTAATCATGCTTGTGTCAATTTTTTTTGCCAGGATTATGTTTTTACTTTTAAGTGGTAACTGATATTCGTTAACAATACGATCTATCAAGGAAGGTACTTTAATCTGGACAATATTGAGCTCCACTGGTGTTGAGATGGAACGCTGGTATTCCAGGAGATTTTCTACCAGATCATTGATAATGATATTGCTCATTTTCATTAATTCGATAATCTCTTGCTGTTCTGTATTCAGTCTACCAACTATATTTTCCGCCAACAAATCCGTTCCTTCTTTTATTGAAGCCAAAGGGGTTTTAAGTTCGTGAGATATATTCCTGATGAACTGTTGTTTCTCATGATCCAGTCGATTTAATTTTTGTCTCAACCATTCAAGGTTTTGTCCTAATTCGGCAAGGTCTTTCGGGCCTTTAACAGAAATAGGCTGGTCAAAACCTTCATCTCCCAAATTGCGTATAGCCAAACCGATATTTTTTATAGGTCTGGTAAGCAAATGAACAAAAATTAATCCTAGTAACAAAGCCAAGGGGATGCTGGCTAACGCTGAGATCATTAATTTTTCCCCAACCTGATTGGCTATTAGGGATAAATGGGTAGCTTCTTTGGCCGCACGTTTTTCACCTTCTGCTAACAGTTCTCTGGCCTGCTTGGATAACGAATCAAATTCAGCCAGATCTGTTTCCGTCAAGTTAACTTGATTATCCTCCGCTTTTATTAAAATTTCCTGATATAACTGATTTTCAGTCTCTTCAAATGCCTTCAGTTTTTGTTGTAACTGCCTGTCCCGGGTTGTTTTTTTTAATGATTGCAGTTCTCCTACAAACCTTTTTCGGTGTTCCTGATATGATTTGAATATTTCCGGATCATTCAATACTTGGAACTGCCGTACACTGCGTTCCATTGATACCAGGCTTTCAAGGATAATACGACTGCTTTCAGTGGTATTGACTGTCTGGAACAGGGTTTGTTGACTTTTTTCCGTGTAATGTGAAACCTCAATGACGGCATAAATAATGGCAAAAACCAAAGGTAAGGTGACCACAGCAAAGCTTGCCAGCGCCCATTGATAAAGTGAACCAAAGTAAAATTTTTTATTTTCAGGTGCTTTGGTTTTTTTCACAGGAACTTATACTGTTTACGGTCAAAAATACCTCACTACATTCATAATAATTGATTTGCATTCAGTATGTTACAGAATGTCAAAAGTGCATTTTTCAGCGTAAACAGTATACAATTTATCATTTTTAAAGCCCGTCCAGGATTTTTTGTCGTGACTATTTCCGCGTGCTAGGCCCGTTAATTGGAATACCATTACTCATAAAGCTTAAAAAATATTCCAGATTTCTTAGGTTATCACTTTGAGGCTTCGGTATTTTCGCTCTGATTTGTTTATGGCAGCCAATAAACCTTCTGTGCAAAGTACCAATTTCCCCCCATTTTAGCCGGTAAGTAGGCCAACCGCTAGTGTGACCGAGTGACGGGCTTAATCTTTCAGAACGAATAAATTTCCCGACATTTTGTACATGACAGATGGCACAGGAAAAATTTAGTTGTCCGCGGCGTTGATAATAATATTGC
>JALSJK010000031.1 GCA_026989395.1 Methylomonas sp. | reverse complement strand
TGATTTGTAATTGCCCGTAATTCATGTTCGTCAAAACAAAAAATACGATATTTAATTATATTTCAATGGGCTATATCAACTTTTTCTATTTTTTGTCATGTACAGAGAATCACCAGAAACTTCAGAAATACAACTGCGCTAAAAATACCTAAAAATCGCGTTTTATACCTTTTCCATTTCCTGGCAGAAGCTCTGATTATTTCAAATTTATTATCCTGTAACCGCAATATTGAAGACACCAGTAGCAGCAATAGTCCTAATGAAAAGATAAAATCGAGGAAGTGCGGGTCATATTGGATAGCATCTAAATTTTCTATGGCTAAAGCGCCTTGAATTCGCTGCAAAATTGTCTCGTAACAAAATTCAGCTGTAGGGCATGGCCTGGATGCGTTATCAATAAAAGTGACTTCCTTAACAGCACTGAATATTGACCAAGTGCTATCTGGAATCGTAGCGGCAAAATATAAAACCAATGATATAACCGCCCCAGCCAACCAGACATAACCCCCTTGCCAAATATTTACTGGATTAAACAACTGTTTGATCATGATGTTATGTGAGTCTCTTCGGGATGGATATATCTGATTCGCTGTAATTTCACCGACATCCGTATGGCTGGCATGTAAAAACGCACCGCCACCTCCCGAAATCACAGATGCATAATTGTTTTGCCTGGGCCCCTTTCCTGCACCTTCTCCCCAATATCTTGCATAATGGTGAATATCGCCCGAAATATCCAACCGGCAAAACTTATCATCCAGCCGTCCTTGATCCGCATATCGAAAATTCGCCGGTAAGGAAAGCTCAGAAAAACTATGGATAATTGCTTCACCATCTTTAATCCACTGGCCAAATTTGGTGGTGGGTTCAGGCGTAGCAACAATCAGTTTTTTGGGTGTTTCAACTTCACCTTTGATATTTTTACAGGTGGACTGAAAAAACCTCTTTTGCCTAAAGTCCATTTCCCCGCCTTGCGCATCCAAGCCCCAAAACATCCAGTCAAAAGGCAGCTTAATTGCCACATAACTTGCCTGCTGTTTGCGCTCAAACCCATCCAGCGCCAATTGCCCACAATCATCATCAGCCGGTTGACAAAACTGGCGATTAAACCCATCCAGAGCGTCATAGTAATCATGATTGCCAGGAATAGCGAAAATGGTTTTTTTCTCCATCCCGGCAAATCTTTTGGAAAGATCCTGAAAAGCCCAGTTAAAAGGCTTTTGAAAACGCTCGACCAGGGTTGAGTAATCGGCAATATGGTAAGCGGTATCCCCGCCAACGAATAGAAATTCCCCTCTCGGCAACTTACATTGTCCATCAGTAAAATGAACTGGATCTCCATTCCTGACATCGCCGTTATCCAGCCACAGATCGCTCATGCAAAGCAGGGCGATATTATAAACGGCACAATCATCATCACCTGAATCCGCTATGTAATCAAACCAGAAACACTCCTTACCATCCTGGTCATGCTTGATTTTTACCTTGCCACTGAAATCAATAACCTCGTTGCGCATCCAATCCCTGGGGTGTATTTTTTCACCATAAAACGCATAGACTGCAATCCATTTCAAACCGGAAATCAATTGCCTTCCTAATAACCATTTAACAGGGCCATTGACAAACCTACGCTTTGTTGATTTTCTTTTCCTGTTCATTTCGAATAACCTCACGACTATTTAGTCATCTAACACTAATCCTACGCTGAGCATGTTCAAAATAAAGGTAATATTCCCGTTCGTCCTTCAGAAAAAAGGTTTTTTGGACATCTCTCATTCCAGGCTTTAGACTCGGTAGATGCAGAATCACTTTTGAAAAAAGCAAGGAAATAATGGCCAGGCAAGATACCGATAATTACCAACATGTTTTTTTGAATGACATTCCCCTTCTGGATGTTCGAGCCCCCATAGAATTTGCAAGAGGTGCTTTCCCGAATAGCCAGAATATTCCTTTGCTTGATGATCAGCAGCGGGAAGCTGTCGGCACTAGATATAAACAGCAAGGCCAGGATGCCGCCATTGCGTTAGGGCTTGAACTTGCTACCCCTGAAATTCGTGAGCAAAGAATGCAGCATTGGGCCAAATTTATCCATAATCATCCGCTGGGCTATTTATACTGTTTCCGGGGAGGATTGCGTTCCCGTACCACACAAATCTGGCTGAAGCAACAAGGCATCGAATATCCACTAATAAAAGGTGGTTACAAAGCCATGCGCAACTTCCTTTTGCAACAGCTTGAAATCAACATCCAGCAGATTCCTTTTATTATCTTGTGCGGATTAACCGGTTCTGGAAAAACCATGGTTTTGAGAAAAACCCGTTATTATATTGACCTAGAAAATCTGGCTCACCACCGTGGCTCGGCATTTGGCCGAAATGTTATGGATTGCCAGCCCTCACAAATCAATTGGGAAAATCAATTATCCATTATTTGTCTGAAGCATCGAACACATCAGCCTGAGACCAGTTTATTACTTGAAGATGAAGGACGATTATTAGGACGTATTGTTTTACCATTATCGCTTTACACAAAAATGGAGCATTCACCCAGAATTTTTTTGGAAAGAAACCTGGAAGATCGTGTGCAAATTATTCGAAAAGACTATATTACCAACAACTGGCCTGATTATCGGCAACAATATCGCGATGAAGCAGAAGAAAAATTCAGCGACTACGTGCTTAATAATCTTTGCCGAATAAAAAACAGGCTAGGCGGGACTCGATACTCGCAGATCAAATCATCTTTTGAACTTGCATTGCAGCATTTATTTTTAACAGGAGAAAGCGATTTGTTTGACGATGGCATACAGCTGCTATTACAAGAATATTATGATCCAATGTATCATTATCAGTTACAAAAAAAGGCCGTCAAAATTAGCTTTAGAGGTACGGAGTCAGAAATTTTGTCCTGGATAGAATCTCATTCCAATTTGGCTCCATCATGACTTCATCTCCTATATTCAAAGACTTGGTATTAGTTGGTGGCGGCCACAGCCATTCTCTACTTTTACGGCAATGGGCAATGAAGCCATTGCCCGGCGTCCGTATTACCTTAATCAGCCCTCAAGTAATGACACCTTATTCCGGTATGCTACCTGGACTTATTGCCGGTCATTATCAATTTGAACAAACCCATATTGATCTGGTTAAACTGTCGCTCTGGGCCAATATACGCTTCATTCAGGAAAAAGTGACGGGGATTGATCCTGAAGCCAGAATGTTACAACTGGAAAATTATCCTGACATTGAATTTGATGTTGTTTGTTTCGATATTGGCTCAACTCCTGATCAACGCATCGAAGGCGCTTCGGAATTTACCACGCCAGTGAAACCGATCAGTGAATTTTATTCCCGCTGGCAATTAATTCAGCAACAGGCTCAGCAAAAGCAAATAAAATCGATAGCCGTTGTAGGGGGCGGAGCAGGGAGCATAGAAGTTATTCTGGCAATGGCCTATAAACTAAATTCATCAGGATTATCTCTTGACTTCCATTTGGTAACGGCTGCTGACAAAATTTTGCCTAACTATAATGGTATTGTTCGGCATCGTGTCATCAAGCAATTGAAGCGATATCAAATTATTGTCCATACCTCTTCGCGTGTAGAAAAAGTTGAGCAGGGCGCTATTCATTGCCAGAATAAACCATCAATTCATGCTGATGAAATTATTTGGTGCACCCAGGCTGCAGGTTCCTCCTGGCTTGGAGAAAGTCCACTGGATTGTACTGATGCCGGTTTTATCAAAGTCAGACAGACATTACAGGCATTGCATCATGATTATGTTTTTGCTGCGGGCGATATTGGGGAGATGGTTGAGAATCCCAGACCAAAGGCTGGTGTTTACGCGGTCAGACAGGCACCGGTTTTATTCCATAACTTGAGAGCAGTATTACTCAACCAACCGCTGCATAAATACAAACCTCAAGATGATTTTTTAAGCCTGCTGGCTCTTGGTGAAAAAACCGCTGCCGGTTCAAAATATTTTTTTGGGTTTTATGGCGATTGGGTCTGGCACTGGAAAGATAGAATTGATCGTAAATTCATGGATAAATTCCATCAATTACCCAAATTATCCATGCCAACAGCTGCTGATATTGATCCACAATTAATTGAAGAAGACGAAAAAACAGAGCAACATGACCCTGCAAAACGTTGCGCAGGATGTGGTGGAAAAATTGGCGCCAGCCTATTACAAGAAGTATTGAATGAAGTTCTTGGAGAGGATACTTATCAACCAGCAGATGCCATTCAGGTCAATCCAGAAGGTAGAGTTATTTATCAAAGTACTGACGCCATAAAATCACCTTTTCAGGATCCGTGGCTATTCGGCAGAATAGCGGTAAACCATGCTCTGAGTGATCTATATGCAATGAATCTCAGCCCTGATTCTGTGCAACTTCTGATCTCCTTGCCTTATGCCGGTCAAACTATCCAAAAACGACAACTAAAGATGCTCATACAAGGTATCGTCACACAGCTTGAAAAATTGCAATGCCGTTTGCTTGGCGGTCATACTTCAGAAGCCAGTGATCTAGCCGTTGGAATCGTTGCCAACGGCATAGCGAAAGGAGCGACTTTCCATAAACACGGATTAAAACCCGGAGATAAACTGGTATTGTCAAAACCGATAGGCACTGGAGTAATCCTTGCTGCGGCGATGCGAAACCAATGTGATGGCAAAATATATAATGCTGCGCTTGAATCAATGCTGAATCCAAATGATCACGCAGCGCGACTGCTAAGCAAACTTAATATTAAAGCTTGTACTGATGTAACCGGCTTTGGTTTAGCAGGTCATCTGCAAGAACTCTGTCATGCCTCTAAATGCGCCGTCAAACTTCACTTAAACAATATTCCACTTTTACCTGGTGCAGAATTGCTTGCAGAACAAAATATAAAAAGCAGCCTCTACTCCCAGAATCGAAAAATAATTGCAGCCATAAAAATTGATAAAAACATTAATAGCAGAGCAAAATTTGATTTACTGTTTGACCCCCAAACTTCTGGAGGACTGCTAGCTGGCATACCTGCTAAAATTTACGAAAAACTCGACAATAGTTTTCATCAAAGTTTTATTACGATTGGCGGAGTCTGCCAGCCAGATGAATTGCCCACTACGATCCAAATAATTTAACTGAGCAAAAAACACCAACAAACAAAGCAGCTTTACTACTGTTATTAGACAAGCTGCCTTTTCTTCAAACCGAATATTAAAACCAACCCGGAACCAAATAACCAAACTGCGGCAGGAACTGGAACAACAGTAATTTCACCACGTAATTCTCCAAATGGAAATCCATCAGGAAACTGAGGAGGATGTACAGTGTTGGTAAAAATATCTTTGTTTGAATGAACCAGAATAAATGATTCATCTAACAAACGGTCAACAATCACATCATTACCAGGATGAATTCCCAATCCAAAAAAAGCGCCTTGGTCTTCTTCCAAAATAGAAACGGAGTCTCGAAAGAAAGTAAAGCCATTGCTGCTAAAAGTGAATACGCTTGAATCTGCTCCAAATGATAAATCAATGACATTGAAACCAAAAGTACCTGGACCATTATTTGGCAAGTGAATATGGAATGGAGTGCTGTTGGGCCCAAAACCACGTAAATCACTTTCCCCCATACCATTGACTGTTAAAGAAATATTTCTCAGCAGCATGTTTTCTGTATCAAGGGTTGCTTGAAAAACTCCGCTAGAATCAGAGGGAACACGCTCCTGATTAGTAAAAATATCTGGATTTGAACCGTTTTGGTTGGGCGCCCTTAGCTCAGCGATTAATTGAACTTGAGACGCATTGACAATGCTCGTAAGAAACAAAAAACAAACTAAAAATATCTTTTTCATTGCATCTAACTCCTCATTATGTATTTATTATTTTTCACGCCAAGACATCATATTCAAAAAATGTTATAAGCGATTAGGCTTACTATAACAACGCACTCTATTTATATAAACTAAAATAACTAAAGGAAAATCAATCTCATTTCAACCTCTTTACCCGCAAACTCTCCAGGTAGCGCTTTAATTCCCTGCAACAGCTGTAATATATGGACTTATCTTGCTGGTTTTTGGTCATCCCCAGCCCACCCTCAATAACAGAAAGAATAAACATGGCACTGTCATCAGTGCTTATTGATTTGTCAACGACACCCTTTTCCTGACCTTTTTTTAACGCGCCTGACAAAGCGTCTCTCCAGCGAAGGAAAAACTTCTGAATTTTCTCCCTAAAGCCTTCATCAATGGGAGACATTTCCTGTGCCAGATTATTTAAGGGGCAGCCCAGGGTAAAAAACTCATCACTCCAGGTATTACCAACCCCTTGAAAGAGAGCATGGATTCCTACCAAAGGATCAGATAGGCTCTCCAATGGTTCAATCCATAGTTTTTCAATACGCTTTGCAATCAACTCATCCAAAACCGCATAACCCAAAGCCTGTTTACTCGAAAAGTGGTGATAGAGCGCACCTTTTTTCAGATCAGTATTTTTTAGCACCTGATCAACGCGCATACCTTGATATCCATGACGATGCATTTCCTTAAAAGCCGCTGCAAGGATTTTCATTCGGGTATTTTCGGGATTACGTTGTTTATTCATAACAGTATTCAAAAAACTCAGCATACATTATAGACAAACCGGTTGGTCTGTGTTACTGTTTTTACATACAGACCAGTTTGTTTGTTTTTGATTCAAATTTTAGGAGCTAAAATGATTGATTTATATACCGCCAGCACATTCAACGGACAACGCGTTTCCATCATGCTTGAGGAAACAGGTCTGGATTATTCAGTTCATGACATTAATTTAGTAAAAGGCGAACAACGACACCCTGATTTCTTGCGTCTCAACCCAAGCGGAAGAATTCCAGTCATCGTAGATCATGATGCAAGCGACAAACCATTTGTCCTGACTCAATCCGTCGCAATTTTGCATTATCTTGCTGAAAAAACCGGAAAGTTGCTACCTGACTCGCTAATAGCAAGAGCTCGTGTTTATGAATGGATGAATTTTCATGCAATTGACATTGGTTCTGTATTGTTTTCAGCATTTTATTTGGAGAAACGAGTCACTCCTCCTCAACCGGAAGCAGCAGAAATACTCAGAAAACGCATCCATGAATTGTACCAGCACTTTGATCAGCAATTAGCCCATCAGGATTTTCTTGCAGGATCAAGTTACAGCATAGCTGATGTGACTACCTTTCCTGCCCTCTTTGGTCAGGAGCAAGAACTCAAAGACTATCAACACCTCAACCGCTGGTTGCAGCAGCTCAACAACAGACCTGCTGTAAAACGAGGCATGAGAGTTCCTAACCTGGGTTAAAACTATGGCAACCACTCTAAGCTAAAATAACAGCCTCCTTAGAGTAGCAAACTAACGCCCCAGCCAAATAGCTAAGTTGGGATAATCACTCCAGTATAAAGTTGAATGCACCTCCATTCCGATGGTTTGATTAGAAATGTGAAAATATCGTGTTAACGGATCTAAATAGTAAGCCAATGAATCTTCAGCCTGTAGATTGAACGGTACCGCCATATTATTAGAAATAGCAATTCCATCTGGTACTTCTCCTGATGCTGAATTACCTGATCCACTTAAAGGTGAAGCGTCTTTTGACGGAACCTGAATAAATTCCCAAGACGTTACCGATAAATCATTTGCAATTGTAAAAACTGCTGATCCTGTTGCTGTTTGAAGATCGGAAGCTAAACAAAAACCATTCGTTTTTTCGGTAGCTGCAATCGAACCATTCATTGATACACATTCTGCCCTAACAGGAAGTGTTGGCGAAGGTTGATTGCTGTCACCCTGATCTGCAAAAGAAGCTTGAAAGAATTGAAGCCCGGAAATAGGTAAGTCATTGGCTAGAGCAATATTTGCAGAAGCGGTTGCTGATATTACTAGATCTGATACCAAACAAGACCCTTCAATATTTCCACCGGCACTGATTGAACCAGCCACAGAAATACATTCCGCTCCAATTGGAGCGCCTAACCCCGAGGGTGAAGGCTGGCCATTAGTTATGTTGTCATCACTAAAAGTTAGTTGCACAAAAACCAGGTCAGTCACTGGCGCATTATGCGCAATTGAAAAATTTGCTGATTTTACGATCGAATTACTCAGATCCGATGAAAGACAGAATCCCTCCTTTCCCGTCGTCTGAGAAGCAGAACCGTCTACTGATTGACATTCCACAAGAGACCGATCTGAAGATTGGCTTTGACTAGCGATGTCTTTAAACTGAATTTGTATGAATTGCATACTCACCATTGGCAAGCCATTCGCCAAAGAAAAAGTTGAAAACTCTGAAATGGATTTTCTAAGACTTGAAATCATACAAAATCCTCCAGAATCCTCACCATCAAATGATGCTGGAGACCCATCGGGTAATAAACATTCCTGACTCATTTGCGCACTTCTCGTTTGTGTGCTTCCATCGGCAAATATGGCTTGCATGAATTGAATCCCTGTTGCTGGCAAATCATTTTTAAACGAAAAATGTTGAATATCTGTATCTGATGCACTAAGGTCTGCCGCCATACAAAACCCAATTGTGGAGCCGGTTATTTCACTAGACCCGCTAGCAGAAATGCATTCAGCCACCGGCGGTGTGATAGCAAATTGAAAATCTCGCAATACCTTCGGTGCCAGCAATAAGTCAGTACCCATCAAAAAATCTGTTGCAGGTTCATCAATATCCGAATTTAAACATATTTCTCCTGCTACACCAGAGTCATTAATTTTAGTGCAATCAGCTTTCGCATCATTGTTATTTAGATTGACTTCTAAAACAGGAGAAAGACTGGTTTTCTGTAAATTTGAGAATAGATCATAGAGGACATCCGCAATGGTAGACGCGGAAAAAAGGGTTATTGTGCAAATACTTGTTAGCAAAATTATTTTTTTTATCATTGTATTTTCCTAATAAACGCCGAATGGAGAGAAATCAGATCATGCCATAGTTCCCATATTGGATTGGCTTCGTCATTTTAATCAAGCATATCAATCAACCTAGCCACTCGGTTAAGTCATAAAGGAGTGCTCCCCTTTTGGCCTGTGCAAAAATTAAATCAGCCATAGAAAAGCTGACGTTTTTTGTGGTTATAAACCATAACACCCTTACTCCATCCTGAGCTGCCCTAAAACCCCTCACTGCCATTAAGTTAAGACAAAGTGTAGGTTGGGTTAGCGGTAGCGTAACCCGACAAAATTTAGAAAAAGTTGGGTTACGCTACCGCTAACCCAACCTACAAAATTATAAATACTGTTAACTTAATAGCAATACTAAAACTCCCGCCTAACAACCTGAAATATAAGATGCAAGAATCAGGATTAGTGGTTTGCCCAAGAAAAAAACAGTAAAGCTGTCAGCTGAGACTAACTTTTTTGCCCGTAATTGTAAAGTTGATTATGCTTCTGCTATGCAATACATTAAAAAAGCAGTACTATAGCCTTCATTCAACAAGCTTATTGGGTACCGTTTTTCAATAGCAATTGTAATGACATTAATTCTAATCTATCACAAAGACTACAGTACAATAATTATACTAATCTAGCTAAAAACAACTATAAAGGTGGGGAAATGAACAGTTTTCAATTGTCAAAAAAATGTGCCTTATCGAGTATAATATTCGTTTTTTTGGTTTTGTCAGAAGCAGTATTTAGTCAACCTCTGGTCATTGATTTTGAAAAAAGTCCCGAATTTGTACGTGCAGCAAAGACTTTTGGAAGAGCTGGCCCTGCTCAAAGCATCACAATTGAAGATGGAATAACTTTGGACGGTGGAGTCGTACTTGGACTGCCAAGTTTTACTCCCACAACAGCTTTTTCCTCTTCACCAAATTTGTACGGAACAGCAAATCATCCTTCTGGTCGCGTGATTGGACACCCTAGCCTTGATTCTGCCTTATCAATTGAAATTGCCGAATCGATTGGCGCGACCTCTATCGAAGGCCTTCTTGTTAATGGTTTGAATCGTTCCGGCAGTTATATTATTGAAGCGTTTTCAAACGAAACCTTGGTCGATTCAGTTTCGCTTAATAATTTAGCGCCTAATCCAACAAATGGCTTTGCCGATTTCAAATTAGAAACAGACAGTCAACCCATTACTTTAATTCAATTCTCGCCTGACCTGATTGATGGTGAATGGGATTATTTTATCGATACAATTACTATTAACTCACCTTCAAATAGTGCGGTGCCAATTCCTGCTGGTATATGGTTATTTATGACGGGAATATTAACTCTCTTTAGTATCAAAACAAAATTCAAGAACGAGAATTATACTTCGCGCGGTTACGAATGCGGAATTTATAGCGCACTGATTGTTTCCAACCAAACAGCGGACAGCAAAAATTCTGGCTATGCATGAGGAACACTCTATCTAGATCAAGGCTGTTGATCTTAATCATTACTGAACTGCTATTGAATACGGCATGCTTATAGAGTAACCTGTTTTAGCAGGTCGAGAAAAAACATTACTCAATTAGGTTAGCCGTAGTGATGAGGGAGAAAGAAAACATCATAATTTCAAGCACTTTTCAAAACATTAAATCGTGCTTGCACAAAATTTTTCCTAATACCCTCTTTTTTCTATGAATATCTATCGTATTTTGGGACCGATAATCGGACTTAGCTCTATTGCTCTTAACAATGGGACGTCCAAAATTCACATTTATAATAATTACTCATAGCTTCTTAAGTTGAAGTAAGCAAAATTTGGCCAGCTCTTAAGCCTGCATAAAAATTACGCGAGCCTTTTGGCTCTGCCTTTGGCTTTACTTGAAGCCCAAGCAACCGAAGTATATTCAAAATATAATAATACTTGGAGGGAATATGTACTTTAATTATTTTCAAGGTCAACCTAACTTTTCCGTTACCTTGTTTCAAAAAAAATACGCATTAAAAATCATTCGAATTACCAAAACTTTAGTTTTAACCTCAATCATTGGGTTCAATCTATCGAACTCCCAAGCTGCAGATACATCATTAATTTGGACTGGCGGCAGTTTAAAAAATGGCGATTGGTCCACTCCCAACCATTGGGAAGGCGGTGATCCTAATATTGGCCATTATGATGCCACTGTAAACTCAACCGGTTTTTTGGGAATAAACCTAGACAAAAATTTTACCGATCAAGTGCAAAACTTTGATTTTAACAGAGGTACCCTCAATACCAACATCAATACCTTAAAAGTTAATGGGATCTTTAATTGGAAGCAAGGCACTGTTTCAGGTAGCGGTAAAATTTTAGCCTCCGGCGGAATGGAACTGGGTGGAAATGGCTCAATGGTATTTAAGGACAGTGCCACTGTCATCAATAGCAAAAATCAAACTGCAAATTGGACCAGCAGCAACTTTCGCATGTCATTTTCTGGTGAATCTGGTTTCATCAATGAAGCCGAAGCTCTATTTATTGCCAAGGCGGATAACGCCAAAATGGGCTTGATTGCAGGAAAGGGGAAATTTGACAATCAGGGTGCTTTTGTCGCCAGTTTAAGCGGCACTGATAAAACGGTTACCCTAAACACTCAAGTAAACAACGATGGCTTTATGGGCGCCCAGATCGGTGAGTTAGTGCTTAACGGTGGTGGAACCAGTTCCGGTGCTTTTGTCTCTGGGGAACAAGGCAAGATTACTTTTAAAGGAGGCCAGTACGAGTTACTGCCAAGTTCTAGTATTACTGGAGAAAACGTTGAATTTGGCCGCCTTAGAGGAACTGTCAATATGGGTGGCACCTACAACGTACGTCAAACAACCATTACTGGCGGGGGAACTGCAAACTTCAATGCGCTA
Organism: Methylomonas sp.; assembly: GCA_026989395.1. Classification (GTDB taxonomy): domain Bacteria; phylum Pseudomonadota; class Gammaproteobacteria; order Methylococcales; family Methylomonadaceae; genus JALSJK01. The sequence goes on along the minus strand of JALSJK010000031.1, from coordinate 16,035 downwards.
CAAAGTGATATACAGACCTTAATCCTGGATGGCGGCTCATTAGGTGGTTCGGGGACTGTCGCGGTTGCTGATAAGACAATATTTCGCAAAGGGATTATCGGAGGCCCAGAAGTTGGAACAGCCTCACCCGCACTTTTACTTGCGAATGGCGGATTAAAAATGGAAAGTACTGGTTTTAAGGTTATCCGCGGCGAACGAATTGTTGTAGCAGGTGGGCAAGAATCAAGTTGGGAAGCCGGAAGCATCATATTAGCTAATGGCCCTGCTGAAGGGTCTACTATATCCAGGGGATCAGTTTTATTCATACAGGGAGTCTTTAGTGCCAAAGCGGTGGGTCGCTCGATTACCGGCCCCGGGCTGGTTCTCAATAATGGTGCTTTCATCGTTGATTTGCCAGAGCTATATCAGACAGTTGAAGGAGAACCAAGGAAACAGATCTTAATCAAGTCTAACTTTACTAATGCTAATGTTTTATCACTCCAGGGAGCAAATTTGCTCATTGGAGGCCAACTGGAAGAAGGTAATATTTTCAACAATACTGAAACAAACAGATTCAACGGTAATTTTACCCAGACAGGAGCAGGTATCACCACTGTTGAAATTGCTGGAAATGTCAAAGGATTAGAATATGACACCCTGGAAATTTTGCAGACTGCTATTCTTGATGGGGCATTCTTTATCAAATTAGTGGATGACATCCTGTCTCCGAATTCGTCAGCCCAAGCATTTAAGCCTGAAGTTGGAGACACCTTTGATTTATTGGTTGCTGGGGAAATTATTGATAATGGCTTTGTATTTGGGGGACCACATGGTGACTTATTCAGACCAAGTATTGTCGAACTACCAGATTCACGCTGGGCAATACGAGCTACTTTTGTACCTGTCCCGGCTTCCATATGGCTATTGACAAGTGCTTTGTTGGGGCTGGCAGGAATAAGATTTCGGCACCATCGTTAATTATGGGGCGTAAAAAAACCTATATTTAAGCTTTACGTAAGCTTTTACCTTAAAAAAATTACTTTTGAACAAGGGTTGGTTTTCTGCCAACCCTTGTTTTTGAGGCATTGGTTTATCCCTATGGTTTTAATGTTTATTCAAGATGTCAAAAGCCTGTCACCTGCATCTTCCAAGGCGAAGTCATTTACAGCAGAATAGCGTAGGCCCTAGACTAATTTTTTGCAATCCAATGAGTACGTGTCTTTGAGATGTTCGTGCAACACTATGATTATAATATTGTTTTTTTTATTGTCTTGAATTTTTAATTACCTATCTAAAAAAAATTTTTTGAATCGCCTAGGTTTGAATGTTAGAGTTATGGCAACTGAAGTTTCTTAGATTTTGAATCAATTTAAGTTATTAAGGAAGATGCTTTATTTGGGTTCGTATTCAATTGACACAACCTCAGATTAACAGCTTAACTCCTGACCACTTAAAAAAAATCTAGAAAACTCCAGTTACTTTGAGAGTAAAAAATAATAAACCACTCTCATTTTCTTATAAACACTTAGGAGAAAAAATAATGAAAAAAGTAACTTTATTAGCTGGTGCTATGGCTGTTGCATTATCAACTTCTGTAATGGCTGAAGACTTCCGTGCTCTAGGAAACATTCAAGCTGCTCCAGTTCAAAATGCTGAGCTGGCTGCCACTGAAGGCGGAACTGTTTGCGACAATACAGGAACAAACACTGAAGGCGGCGGCGTATCTTTGTGTTCTTTCCTTTTAGCTGGTAGTGGTAGCATCTCAATTTTCACTGTATCTAATGAAGCTCCTGTTACTTCAGCTCAATTCCTGAGTGTTGTTGGTTTCTAATTTCATTAACCAATATTTCAGGAAATGCATTCTACGACCTTTTTTTTGAGGAAATAGACTGCGTATGATGCCCTAGCAAACAATACCCAACAAAGTTTGTTTGCTAGGGTTTTTAGGTTTAAATTGCTTCTACTATCTGTTTTCAGAGCAGAATAAATCATGAAAAGAATCAGTATTTTTGTCAGTGTTTTTTGGGTACTATTTTCAACATCAACAATGGCAAATAATTTTTATGCTCTTGGCTTGATTCAAGCTGTCCCAGTTGAAAATTCTGAGTTAGCTTCAACTGAAGGAGGGGCGAGCTGTATTGCTCTTGGAGTCAATACTGATGGTAGTGGAGTTTCGGTATGCTCTTCCGAAAGAGCAAGCATTGGCGGACTTTCAATTATTACAGTTTCAAATCAGTTATCTGTAACATCCACACATATTCAAAACATTGTAGGCTTCTAATAGTCCATCGCCATTAATAACATTTCATTGCCCTCAATATGCAATACCCTTGCATTTCATCAAGATTTTTCAGCTAAATAATTTTAGCCGCCAATCAAGAATTGGTTTTTTTAAAGAGTCAATAATATCTCCAGAAAAAAGAAATTGTTATAAAATGTCAATATTTGTTATAGAAGACCTAAAAAATCAAAAAAAGCCGCGAAGTTTCATGTTAGTATAAGAGAATGCTTAGAGGAACCGCTATTAGTTTAATAATACGTGATTCGTGGATGGTTAAACAAATCCCATTCATTATCTGTTCGGTATTTCTACTTGCAACTTTCAATAATACTGTTTTTGCGCATGAAGCCCATCCAGCCCGAGACACAGCACGAACATCAAGGATACAATCAGTAAAACGTCACACCTGGATAGAACTTCGCGACAAACATGTCGTAAAACAAAAGCTTGATGCTTCTTGTGGCGCCGCGGCTTTAACCACCTTAATGTCCTTTTATTATGGCGAGAATCTTTCCGAACAAGACATCCTTGATATACTCAAAGTCCGAACAGATAAACTATCAGAAGCAGAACGCAGGCGTAAAAAGAAAGCTGGCTTTTCACTTTTGGACTTGAAATACGCAGCCCAAGTAAAAGGCTATAAAGCCGCTGGTTTTAAGCTAACAATTGACCAACTAAGACAACTTCAAGCGCCTGTCATTGTCTATGTTGAACCGTTTGGTTATCATCATTTTGCAGTTTTAAGAGGTATTGCCGGAGACCGGGTTTTCCTGGCCGATCCCGGGAGAGGAAACCTTCGTATGAGTATTGCTCATTTTAAAGAGGAGTATGGTGGGATCATCTTCGCACTTGGAAAACCTGGTGAGGAAAATATCCTCCGTTACCCCTTAGCCTTATCACGGCCAGATGACTATGTACGCCCTGACTTGCGAAGAGTACTTGTGGGGGCAAGTAGAATACAAAATTACGCCGTTAACTTGGTTCGACGATCCGGAGTACGCTAGCGCAAATCTTATAACTATACTGTTTACGCTGAAAAACGCACCTTTAGTATTTAATAACAAAAAGAATAATTATGGATCATATTTTGCCCAACTTACCAGAATTACATTCCCACAGATTCATCCCTGAAACACACTTAAAAACCTTAGTTAAATACCAAAGTTGTTTTTCAGTCATATTACTTTCCATTCTATTGATCTTTTATTCAACATCAACGCTTGCAAACAAAAACAAGCCAACACTCCATGGAATTCAAATTGGTACTTTTTCTAGTTTAGAAAAAGCAAAAAGCGCAGTTACAAAGTTACAGAACCTAAACTTTGAAACAAGAATTATTTCTGGCGAACATGGCTACAAAATTGCGTGCGGTGCTTTTTCTTCTCAATCAAATCTTAAAAGGGCTCTTAAACGTCTAACCTTGGCTGGCCTAGCTGATAAAACCCATGTTATTAAAATACCAGGCAAACGTTCTAAAAAGAACGTCCCAAAAAAAATACATTTGAATAGAACAACATTGATCCATCCAAGTTCATCTCCAGCTACGGAGGAATATGTTCCAAAAAAAGAATATGAGAAATTGCAACGGGAAGTTGAGATCCTAAAAGCTCAAATGCAGAAGCTGCTGAAACAAAACCCTTCCGCCGAAACTCAAGTTGCTGAGGCTACTCCTGAGACTGAAGAACCAAAGGTAGAAAATGACGCTGGTGGTATTGCAGAAGGAGATAGAGAAGAAGAAGAAGCAGATATGCAAAGACAATTAGATACCTTTTTAAGACGGCAAAAAGTATTATTTAAAAAAGGTGAGGTTGAAGTAGAATTTGGTTTGAGCTATGCGCAAGACATAGCCCGTACAGCTTGTTTTAATTCACAACCAGGAACAACCTTTTGTTCTGGAGGAAAAACACAAATTAGCCCCAAGTTAATTTCCCGATCTGTCGACTCCAGAATGAGTATTAGCTATGGTATCATTGATGACTTGGCTCTAAGCCTTTCAGTTCCCTTTAGTTATAACGAGCAAGAAGCGGACATTGCTCCTTTTTCTCCAGCTAAAGGTAGAAACCAGGTGAAGCATGATAATTTTATAGGATTGGGAGATATTAGTGGATCACTTAGATATACAGCCTACCATGAAACTGGATCATACCCAGGTATTACCGTCAACCTAAATGCCAAAGCTCCAACGGGCAAAGAGGAAAAAAGACTAGGCTCCGGTTTTTGGAGTATTGGAGCAGGCATGTCTCTGACCAAAACAATCGATCCAGTGGTTTTCTTCGGATCAATCGGCTATACCTCTACATTACCTGCACGTGGCGTTGATCTTGGTGATCAAATTTCATATACACTTGGGGGCGGTTTTTCTTTGAATAATCGAGTGAGTGTTGCATTAGCATTAAGCGGCACGACCATGTTACGAAATGAAATCAATGGAAAAGAAATACCCGGCTCAGCACAGGATATTAGCTCACTTCAGTTTAGTTCGACTATCAAATTAACTAAGGCTTTGTTTGTGGAGCCTTTTGTAGCATTTGGACTTACCGATGAAGCGAACGATTTTATTTTTGGCATAAATGTTCCCTATCGATTTGAGGACAAGTATCCTCTTCCGTTTTTTTAGGTTACTGATCCACCGCGTAATATGAGAGTGAGCTATAGAACTTTTTTAACAAAATATCAATCAATTGTTAAGGCTATACCGTTGCCTTCAATTATTTCAAAAATTTTCCTTGTTGGCACAGAAGGATACTCCTCAACCAGTCCAGACGGCCAACTAACTCTCAAGTTGTAATCGGGATCAGGACCAAGACCTAAACCAAACGTTGGCCAAGGGCTTTCTGATGAAGCAAAACTACTGCCTGCCCGGACTTCTCTAACTTGAAGAGCAGTCGGGCTGGTAGATGAGAACAATTCAATTCGAGTCCCAATTCCCATGCTGTTGCTCATTGTTCCAACCGGCTTAACCGTAATCCAATTATTATTGTTGCCTTTATTTTGAAGTAATAATGGCTGGCCAATGGGAATATCAAAACTGAAGTTATAAAAAGCTGGCAGAGTTATTTGAAAAGCTGTCCGGACAACAACTATATCCGGAAATCCATCCACATTAAAATCACCTTGTGCCACACCAGTTGTATAGTCTTCACTTAGGTCGATATATGCTGCTTCAAAATCTCGAACAAACCTGTTCTCACCTTCATTTCTAAAAAACTCCCCCGGACTAGCATCAGAGCCTCTAACGTTAAAAGGTGGCAATGATCCTGTCTTGAATAAATCCAAATCCCCATCATTATCAAAATCGGCAGCACTAGTTCCCCATGAAAAGGGGGTTTCGGCTAAATTTTTCTCGGTAACATTCGTAAAGGTACCATCTCCATTGTTATGCATTAGGGCATGGATGGCCATAAAATTTGATGCTGTCCCTGAACTTGTGGAAAAAAAATCAATGTGACCATCGTTATCAAAATCACCAAAAGCTAGTCCCATCCAAAAGCCTGATATTTCAAGTCCTGCCTCTTTGCTCACATCTGTAAACGTATTATCTCCATTGTTTTGATACAAGTTGAAAGGTGTAGCTCGAAGCACTGCATTACCGTATACCTTTCCCATTTGATCCACTTTGAAAGCATTACAGTTTGCCACAAAAATATCAGGTAAATTATCTAAATTATAATCACTAAATACAACTGCGCATGCTCCATCACTTATAAGGCGGCCGGTTGCCTCATCTACATAAAGCCCTGTTACTCCAGCAGATTGCGAAATATCAGTAAATGTTAAATCACCATTATTAAGATAAAGCCTATTAGGAAATGACCGACCTCTTGACCCAAAACCGCGGACATAAGGAATATGCCCGGGACTCGAAATAAACAAATCCAGATAACCATCATTATTGATATCAGCCATGGCAGCGCTCCATTCGGTACCTCCAAAAGGCTTAATCCCTGATCTGAAAATAATATTTAGAAAAGTTCCATCACCCTGGTTGTGTAATAGCTTACTAAAGCTCTTATAGAAAGGATGAACTACATTCCCTTCCCCAGAAACAAAAATATCCGGATATCCATCGTTATCTATATCGCCAACAACCACACCAGAATTACCTCCACCTCTGGCAATTCCTGCCTCCCAACTGACATTAGTGAATGTGCCATCACCATTATTTTTAAATAATCCATTTTGAGAAACCCCTGGGGTTAACTTTAAAAAACTGCCGCCACCCGTTAAAAAAAGATCTAAGTCCCCATCCTGATCATAATCTAGCCATGCGGCTCCGCCTAACCCCTCGCCGCCGGCGCGAGTGAAGTCCAATAAAAATGATTTGTCTTCGAAGCGCATCTCTTCTTCGTTAATGGGTTGACTAAATACCGGCTGGGAAAGAAGCAAAATAACGTAACACCAATCAGCAATCGTTTTCCTATCAGTTCTTTTGGGTTGTAAAATCATAACTGCTCTTCCTCTTTGTTAAAGTACATGGCTTTTCTGATCAAAGAACAATGAATATTCTAAAATCAGAATGAAATAGAATAACCCGCATACCCAATAGGCAGAGTATACTCATCGTCTACAAACCCATTTTTGTATCGACTTAAAGCAAAACCTAGATAAACTTTTTGTTTTTCTGTCAAAGACCATTTTGTGGTAAAAGAGACAGTGCCTTTTTGGGTGTTTGAAAGATTAAAAATATCTATGGCATCACCATCTACCGCAAAGACCCGTTCCCCAATCAACAGACCTATTCTTATATATTCCAGTAAGCCCAGCGGCATATCCTGGCCAAAATAATGGGTCCATTTGGCATCAACTGCAACTGTCTCGGCTTTTCCTTGTGATCTTAATGAATTGGAAGATTTGATTAAATAAGTGCGTAGCTGTATCCAGTCAAAACCATCATTGAATGCAAAACCGATGGTGGGAGTTAATTGGTCAACATCGAGATTCCGTCGATAAATTGAACGGGCATAACCAACATCTAGATAAAAAGACTGGCTCTGGTTCATCCATGAAAGCTGTGGCGCGAAAATAATAACATCATCGGTATAATTCCCAGGGTCATTATTATTGACTCGATAAAAATCAAGACTAGTTGTAAAAACGCCTTCTAATACGGGCGGCTTAAAATGTACTCGGCTACTAACATAATATTCTTCTTGAAAAATATCCCCGATACCGAGTTTAAAATCGATCCGGGTTCGATTGTATCCCAAGCTAATCCCGCCGTTTTCATGATCGGCATGAATATAAATACCACCCCCAAGAATATAATTTCGAAATAATGAATTCCTATAGCCTCCGCCTTCCCCTTGAATGTCTAGCTGAAATTTCCAACTATCCTCTGCACTGGCAATAGAGGTATAAATGCATATAGACAGAAAAACATGATTAATGCAACGTGGTCTCATTATTTTTCTCAAATAATGAATAAACATTGGTAATGTGTTGCGGTATGCCTATATCATTCTCCAGACCTGTTCCGCACAACTCGGCTTCTAGACGGATATTTTTTCCATTCAGCACCAGCTGGGTACATCCTTTTTCTGGGGCAATTGTTGCTTGTGTATGCACGAGTATTTTACTTAGAAACCCATTTAATTCGTGTTCAGCTGTTTGCAGCCAAGTATTCTGCTTTTCCTGCCAATATCGGTGATAATTTGAAAACAAACCTTGATTCGACCAGTGAAAAAAGTTTTCTACAAACCGTTTCGTGGGAGGTAATGGAAATAATTGCCTCGATGGTTGGTCTTGCCATGACAACGCTTTTTCTCCAAAAGGTGTTACCCCCAGGCACAGAACAAAAAGATCCAAAAACAAATCATGGCTTCCTCTACGATCATAAAAGGCTAACATTTGGTCTGTTTCAATAAACGCGACATCACTGCCAGAACTAATTTTTAAGCGAAATTGCCCATCTAAAGCCACAACAACGGTAACGATTCGAGATTCCCAATCTTGATTATTTATTCTGAATCGATAATACAGCTGCTTGCCAACGGGTAAGTGCAGGGCTGCTTTTAAAAACAGATTAGGCGCTGGAAAACTCACCCTCTGGTTTTCTACTGGACGACTAAAGAACTTGAAAAGCCTTGTTGCCGATTTATCAACAGTAGTAATCTGTGTTAAATGAAATGGCACTGTTGGGCTATTCAAGCTTGCACCTTTCTGAATATGTAGATGTAGATGAGGCTGTGGAGAACGTCCGGAATTTCCGCAACAACCAATAATTTGTCCTGGTTCAACACGCTGGCCTTCAATAACTTCAAGTGAATATTGTTTTAAGTGACAAAGTAGAACGTAACATTGGTTATATAAACTGATTAGCACAAAATTTCCCCAGTTTTGCTGGGTATTTATCTCTCCTGGTATATTATCAATTTGATTGGAAATACAACGAACTACTGTTCCAAACACTGGTGAGACAACTGGAACGCCAAAGCAATAATAATCCTCCTGTTTCGCGCCAGAGTTTCGGAAGCTTCGTTCTTCATGAATAATAATAAAATCTAGTGCATGCTGCCATGGCGGGTGATGTGTATGCCTGCCATTAAACCCTTGATAAACGGTCCATTCGCCAAAAAAAGGCGCGTAAACTGGAATACTGTTATATTGACCTCCGCGTACCTGCTCCAGCCTAGAACGCTCCAAAGATGCTTCTGGTAAATCAGGTCTATCCAACAGCAAAAATGGTGGCGTGCTGGTAACACGTTTATTGAGCGCAGTAAGTAATGTTAGCGTAATCAGTAAGAAAGGCAGTGCCATAACAGGTAAATCATAAATCGACAGGTAGGCCTGTAATGAAGTCGTGAGCACGGCTGCAAATGCAGCCCCCAGCATTGCACATAAAAAACTTCTTACTCCTGGAACCATAAAAATACCGCCAAGAGACATAGCGGTTAAGGTGAAATTAAAGCCCGCCCAATCTGTTAATGTTGAAAAAGGTAAGCCTGACAAATTGTAATAAAGCGTATGCCCCACAATATATCCGCTTATTGCAAGAAAAGCCAAGTAACGGGAAACCAAAAATATACCTGTAAAAAAAATCAGGCCGAGTACAACATGCGGTATAAAAAAAATGGATGATAGCGACAGCAAAAAGTGATCTGCTACGCCATTAAAAATTGAATCGGGCGGTATATCATAAGGTAAGTTTTCATGAAGACCGCCATATCCTTGTGCAGCAAAAATCATTGAAAATGCAACCAGTACAAAAGGCGAACTGAGCGCTGGCAGCCTTTCAAAACGCCATAGCGCATCAGCAATAGCGACTGTAACAAAAACAGTGAGGATGGCAGCCAAACATATTAACAGCATCAATCGTTCATCCAGCTTGTAGGTTGACCCTAAAGCTAAGCCAACCAACAAGCTATTGTAAGTATACAAACTGCTTTGAGCATCCGTAAACTGCATAACTCTTGCAGTTATGGCACCTGTCACTGCTGCCATTAAGCCAGCAAGGCCAGTATTTGGAAACCATAAACTAGCCAGTAAGAAAACAGACCCTATTCGTGCATCTGGAATAAACAAGATAGCTGCATAACTACGCAAAAGCCCCTTGATATCAAGAAATAGCCATTCTAAATCAGCATATCCTCGCCAACCTTCAAACTGTTTAGTCAAGCTTGAAATTTCCATTTAAATGCTCTGGTAATGATTCAAGCTGATTCATAAAAGATAAATTCTCAGCTTGTCGAATAACTGAAACTTGACCTTCTTCATTGATCATAACTATATTTGGACGATACTCAATAAATTGCAGCCACTGGGTGTTATTATAAGCGCCTACTGGACTGATAATTAATTGATCTCCAACTTGTAATGGTGGAATCATGATACTCTGCCGAACCACATCAATATTCATGCAGAGAGGACCATAAAGAACCGTGTCTTCAGCAAAACCATCCAACGGTCGAGTTGGCTGAACTCGATGGTGATACCAAAATGCAGTAAACAACAAATTGACACCTGCATCTAAAACCGCAGCTGGTTTACCATTAGGCAATCGTCGCGTTGAAACAACTGAAGAAACAAGCACTTCTGCATCATCAATAATAGCTCGTCCACTTTCAATTATAAGGGTTGGCTGCGGCTTGTTTTGTGCTCGTCTTTTGACGGTTTCTCTCAAAAGAGTCGTACAAATAGCATCCGCATATTGGTCTATACTGGGTGTCGTCTGTTCAGTTGAAACATATACGCCTTGCAGATCTATACGAGAAGCAAAACCACCACCAATATCGAGACTATCTATAATGCAGCCAGTCTGTTGTTCTGCTGATTCCATAAACTCGCACATAATCTTTACTTGTGCTGAATAAGCATTGGGTTCAAGAATAAATGTCCCAATATGACTATGCAGACCGGTTAATTTCAACCATTGGCTATTACTGATTCGCCTCGCTGCATCAATGGCTTGGCCAGACTCAACATTAAAACCAAAACGACTCCATGGCTCAGCAAAACCAGTATCAAAATTTAATCGTAACGTTACTGGAACCAGTTTATTTGCTATTCGCGCCACATCTTCTAACAAGTAAAGCTCATCCATGTTGTCGATATGAATACGTGCGCCTTCTTCAACACAAAGAGCCAAAGTATCTTTACTCTTGTGTGGGCCATTAAACAAGATGCGATTACCTGGCACCCCGAGTGCCCGGGCTTTTTCATATTCAAAAAGAGAAACCACCTCTGCCCAGGAGCCTTCTTGATGAAGAGTGGCGCAGACAGCATTCAAGTAATTGGTTTTATAAGACCAGCCAAATACTATCGGTTGGTAACGAGTTTCAAAAGCTTGTTTTAAACGACGAATATTTGAGCGTAATTGTTTCTCTGAGAGAACAAAAAGAGGGGAGCCGAATTGACTTACTAAATCCTTAACAGGAATTTCTTCAATTTCTTCAATATATTCTTTCGCTGGTACTCTACCAAATTTATTTAAAATTCCTTCTCTATGAGGCGTGATTGTTGGTTTTATCCAATTCTTTTTGACTGACATTATATTTATTATTTTTCATTGATGTTTTTTTCATTTCGCTGACCCCAAATTGTCATACTTTCATATTCAGAACGGTCTATCACTGTGTCCTGTGAATAGCGAATATAGTATTTTCCAATCTCTGGGCTTTGACTTTCAATCACTTCCTTCTGAATCATTTTAACTAACATCCAAGGCAGGTTGCAACCGGCGGCGGCTGAGAGATAAATCCAGGCAGGGAAGCGCGGGTTAATTTCAATAAGATTATAAATCCCTTGAGGTGTTCTTAATATTTCAACTTCCAGTGGGCCAACCCATCGCAGTTCCTCTACTAATTGCTTTGCTGTATTTAACAAAACCTCATCGTGAATAGTCACTCCGGCCCAAGCCTTACCTTTGTCAGTAACAGCCCGCTTTCGCATCATCACTGAACCATGCAGCAAGCCCTTTCCATCGCCAATGCCAGTAAGATTAAATTCCTCACCACCGATATATCTTTGCACCAATATAGGTAAGCCCCATTCAGCGGAAATCTTGCGAAACAAGGCGGCTCCTTCATCTGCATTGAACGCAATGCCGGCATCATAGTAAATCCCTTTAACAACCAATGGGTATTGCCAGCCTTTTTGATGACAAGTATAGAAAAAACCAGGATGAGAAATTTGAGTTATCTCCGGAGATTTAACCCCGGCTTGTCTCGATAGTTCAGGCAGTCGATTCTTGTCTCTTCTATTTAGTTGCTCGGCATCAGGTATCAATAATGCAATCCCCATTTGTTTAAGGTGCTTGCGAAGTCTAATCAAATTAGGTAACTCAGCATCCAAACAAGGTATTAGAATATCAAATGGTTCTTTGTGATAAATTTCTTGCAGGCGTTCTAATAACGCCTGATCCCCACTTGAGGGGTAGGGCAACAAATATGCCGAATCGATAATTTCATTCAGATATAGCCCGGAATCCATTACATCATAACTTAAGCCAATAATATTTCCATTAAACTCCAATGACTCCCGAATACAACGGGCAACTGCTAAACCAGAACTCGGATTATCTGGTTTTGCATTAAGGCCGGTTATTGCTATGCGAACACTAGATGACGAAAAGTCCACAATAATTTTAAAGCACGTATTGCCTTATTTGATCCAAAAACTCCACAACATTCCGCTCAATAACTTGTACCTCACCATCAAATTCACGCATGATTTGAGCATGTAATGCATTCAGATTACTATTTTTCTGAAGCTGTTTAATCAACCAAAAACCAGTATCATTGACAGTATAACTTTTGCCTGTTACTGGATCGAAAACAAAGCCGCTATCACTTAATGCTAATCGTTTAAAAACATCTGTATCAAAAGTAAAATCATAGGTTGATAGTTGCCCCATTTTTAACCCCTTGCTTTTTTACGAAAATAAAAAAATTATTAGAATTGGTTTAGATACGAACCACATACTTGATAAGCCTATGGACATGTATTATCAATATTGTCAAAAATATCAGAAACAGTATCAATAAAACCAATACCCCCACCATCGGTCATCTGATAAAAAATCACATTAGGCATAATAACTGCCGTATGCCCACCAAACCCTGACATAACAGGTATTTGGGTGTCGACTCCACATTCTCTCATTGACGTTTTTACCCCGGCATGATAACGCCAAAAACCGTTATCATAATTAAAATCTCTAAGACCAGCAGACAATCCCCGGGGACTCCCACTCAAGATATCATTCAAGATTTCGTCAGCCACAAGCCCGCTAGCTTCTGCTTCTCCACTTGTTAGCCATTTACTGAATCGTGCAATATCGTTGGCTTTAGCAGACATTCCATAGCCTCCCCACGCATTTCCTTCTGTTGTACGTCGAATACCTCGGATTGTGTCACTTAAGCCAATTTCATCATAAACAGGAATCACAATATCATCAAAACCATCCGCTCCTTTACCCAGCATATCGACTGCAATTTGCGTCAATGCATAACTAATCAGCTCGTGGTCTGAAGTATGCGATACCATTCGAGTTCCAGGTGTAATTTTTCGCGGCAGCCTATCACAGGCAAAAGCCGCTCTTTGAGCGCGTGATTCTTGTTTAAAAAACTGTCTTTTCATGATGAAACCATGCTCATCAAATTGAAACCATGGTTGGATATAATTCCCAGTTGCCATATCCAACGCATTTTCTATAGAAACATCACTCCAGTTTCCCGAGCTAACACACTCTGGTACACGCGATGCAATTGATTCATCCTTAAAACCAGGCCATAATTTCTCGGCTCTCATCACCGCGAGAGAACTAAAAATTGACTTGGTAAAGGAATACAGACTCGTTGTCATTTCAGAACAAAAAGGATGTTTCCCAAATCGCGTATTACATCCATCAACATAATTGATACCGTTTACAATGACTCCGTACATATGTAAATCGGCGGCTTTAATTTTAGGATGATAATTCCTTAAGTTGACGCCAGGATAATCAAGTGCAAGCTGCGTTAAAGGTTTAGTCGGTAAATGATTGGCAACTTCCTTTTTCCAGTTACTGATAATCTGTGCTTTATTTAAAACTTGATATGGATTATAAGAAGCATTCAAAGTCCCATACATATCAAATCCATAAAATTTACAGGTTTCTGCTATGGTTTGAATGTGAATATTTGAAATATTTCCTGCATCATCAAAAAGAAAAGAAGCCAGACCATTATGTTCACAATTTGCATTGCGTTGCCCTAAAGTAAAAGGAAAAGCTGCTCTGGTCATTCCCTCATCACCTTTTTCATCCCATACAGCACCAGTTCCAACAGCAATACTCCATGCTTCATCAGCATAGACGGCGTGCATTCCACGACGATCAACAGGGATCAGTTCATTTCCTTGCTGGACAAATTCAACTTCAAACTTTGGCCACTGAGTAGCATTAGCAGGCATGTTTCCTAGCCATCCATATAACCGTTTAAACGTAGGATCCCCTTGGATTTTTAATTTTCCTTCAAAGGTATTAACGGTTTTGTTTCTGTTTTGTGGCAAAAAAGCAGCGGTACTAAACTTGAGATCTTGTGAACCATTCAAGTAAGAAGCGGTGGCTTCATATCGAACTAATCCACCAGGTATTGATTCAATCACTATGTTATCAAAAAAACAATTGTCACTATTGTGATCGCCTGCCGCTTTAAGGGTTAACTTTAAATATGGATTATTATCAAAAGCAGCAGAGTTAAAAACCATCTTTTGTACAACAACGCCATTTGCCTCATTTTTTCCTAATTGACCAACGGTTATTCCCTCCGCTTCCGCAACACACAGCTCTCCCTTTTCCAAGGAAATAGCCATCATATCCAGGGAAATAACTATTCCTGAAATACCTGTAGTATCAATGCTTATTGAAGCAGAATCCATATTCCTGATGTTGAACATCAAGCTACCCGCCTTATTGACAACTTTGCTTGAACCATCCGAGTCATTGCTAACCCAGCCATCAAAATCCCCATCCTGGAAATCATCAAAAAAAACAGTTTCAGCAATAATTCCTGATGAAAACAGAAAGAGAATCAAAAATTTGAACGCAATTTTAAACTGCTTATTCATTGAGGTTCTCCAAAATGCTTATTAATAAACCATATGCCATGGCCCTGCATTGCATTTAAAAACTACTTATCTAGTAAAAAGAAAGACAATACTTTGCGTGAATTGATAATCTGTTGTTATGCGACAAAAAAATTTATAGTCAAACAAGCTACAACGGGGAAAACTACATATAGAACAACAGCATATCCGTCAACATCTAAAACAACACAAAGTGTGTGCTAATGCTTACCGACTACTAAGCCTAATATGACTCTAACATAGAAGCTATTTCTTTTCACATAATTTATGTCAAAATCATACGGGCATTAAAACAATAGCGTTCATGTTTCATAACCATCGAGAATTGTTCTAATATATTGAGCCTCTGTGTAAGCACGTTCTCGCATCCAAAAAAACCTAGGCATTTAAAAAAACACAGCCAGATTCTTTTTGATGTCACAATATAGATAATAAAGCATATCTGGAGATAAATTCCCTTGAACTTCCAACGCTCTTGCCACCATTTTACCAACGCTTTTCCTGTATGGGTCGTGGGAGGCTCAATTGTGGCCATGATATTTCCACCGGCGTTGACCTGGTTTCATGGTCCTTGGATAACTTATGGCTTGGGTGTGATTATGCTTGGCATGGGTCTGACATTAACAATGGCAGATTTTAAACGTATTTTGATATACCCAAAATGGATTCTAACCGGTATTGCTTTACAATACACCATTATGCCTTTCGCAGGGCTGGCGCTGGCAAGTTTTTTTGAACTGCCAAAGATGCTGGCAGTTGGCTTAATCTTGGTTGCCTCATGTCCAGGCGGAACTGCTTCTAACGTGATTGCCTTTGTTGCCAAAGCTAATGTTGCCTTGTCGGTCAGCATGACGGCTTTATCCACTATTATGGCGATCTTTATGACACCACTGCTGACCGATTACCTAGTTGGCAGTCGTCTTGACGTTGATGCCTGGCAATTATTTCTGGGTACGGTCAAGGTAGTACTGGTTCCCGTGTTACTGGGCGTAGGCCTTAATACCTGGTTCAGCCGAATAACCCAAAAAATAGTGCCCATTGCACCTCCTGTTGCTGTGATTGTTATTGCCCTGATTGTTGGTAGTATACTATCTACGATCAAGAATACCCGGCTTTGCCCTCAATAATCTGAAACTTTTCAGTCAACAATGCACGCAAAGGAGCATGATGCTCATCGAGGTTGTCGAAGAAGTGTGTACAAGCTTGTTTAA
>JALSJK010000030.1 GCA_026989395.1 Methylomonas sp. | reverse complement strand
TGCCGGGTGATAATGTCACCGTTGAAGTTAAGCTAATCGCGCCGATTGCGATGGAAGAGGGTTTACGCTTTGCGGTACGTGAAGGGGGTCGCACTGTGGGTGCGGGTGTTGTTGCGAAAATTATTGAGTGATAAGCAATGTCAAAACAGACTATCAGAATTCGACTAAAAGCATTTGATCATAAGTTGATTGATCAGTCTGCTAGCGAAATTGTGGAAACAGCGCGAAGAACTGGGGCGCAGATAAAAGGCCCTATCCCGTTGCCGACCAAAAAAGAAAGATTTACGGTTTTAATCTCTCCGCACGTTAATAAAGACGCAAGAGACCAGTACGAACTGAGAACCTATAAAAGACTTTTGGATATTGTGGATCCGACTGATAAAACAGTTGATGCATTGATGAAGCTGGATTTAGCGGCTGGTGTTGATGTTCAGATTAAGTTGAATTAGCAAAAAACCATTTGTAATTAGAGGGCAAAAAAAATGTCATTAGGTTTAATTGGTCGTAAATATGGTATGACGCGAGTTTTTGAAGAAAACGGGGCTTCAATACCAGTAACGGTGGTACAGATCGAGCCAGTAAAGGTAACGCAGGTTAAAACCTTGGATAAAGATGGTTACCGCGCTGTACAGGTTACTGCAGGTGAAAAAAAATCTTCACGTGTAAACAAGGCGGCCGCAGGACACTTTGCGGCTGCGAATACTACAGCAGGAAGAGGATTATGGGAATTCCGGCTAGGTCAAGGAGAAGGTGAGAGTCTAGAGGTTGGTGCAGAGTTAGCATTGGATATTTTTACCGAAGGACAAAAGGTTGATGTGCAAGGTACCAGTATCGGAAAAGGTTTTGCGGGCGGTGTAAAAAGGCATAACTTTAAAATGCAAGACGCTACGCACGGTAATTCTTTATCACACCGTGCGCCCGGTTCAATAGGGCAGTGCCAAACTCCAGGGCGAGTTTTTAAAGGGAAGAAGATGGCTGGACATATGGGCTATGAGAAAAAGACAATTCAAAATTTGACCATCCACGCTATCGATAAAGAAAGAAATATTATTTTAGTGAAAGGGGCGGTCCCAGGCGCAAAAGGTGGCGATGTAATAATTACCCCGGCAGTCAAGATGCAAAATAAGGATTAGACTATGAGTTTGCAAATACCTACTATAAACGATCAGGATTCGGCTGGAGTCATTGAGGTTTCAGAGGCAGTTTTTGGATGTGCTTTTAATGAAACTTTGGTCCATCAGTTGGTTACTAGTTTTCTCGCTGGTGCCCGAGCTGGAACTAAAGCGCAGAAGAATCGCTCTGATGTGAGTGGTGGCGGCAAGAAACCGTATCGTCAAAAGGGAACTGGTAGAGCAAGAGCGGGTACTACAAGGAGTCCTTTGTGGCGTAGTGGTGGAGTAACGTTTGCTGCAAGGCCAAGGTCGTTCGAGCAGAAGCTCAACAAAAAAATGTATAAAAGCGGCATCAAATCAATAGTGTCAGAATTATTAAGGCAAGATAGGATTGTGGTCAGTAATGATATATTGCCAAAATCACCAAGAACAAAAGAGTTCTATAGCCAAATCAAAGGTGTTTCAGGTGGTAATCTGCTAATTATCACTGAATCTGAAGATATAAATCTGACTTTGGCAACTAGAAACATACCGAACATCGAGATTACAACTGCTGATGCGGTTAATCCGCTACAATTAGTGGCTGCGGATAAAGTGATAGCAACAAGTGCGGCAATAAAGAAGATTGAGGAGCATTTAATATGAGCGGTAATCAAAATAAACTGAGTAATATTATTACAGCTCCGATCATTTCTGAAAAGAGTACACTTAGTGCTGAAAACAGTAATACGTTTGTGTTTAAGGTTCGTAAAGAAGCTACAAAAAAACAAGTGGGTGATGCAGTGGAACTGATGTTTGATGTTGAAGTTGCTGCAGTACGGGTGCTGAATGTAAATGGGAAAAAGAAAAGGTTTGGTCGTGTCATGGGAAAAAGAAATGACTGGAAAAAAGCTTATGTAAAGCTGAAGCCAGGACACGATATAGAATTTTCAGCTGCATAATAACTGACAGAGAATCATAACGGAAACACGTATGGCTATTGTAAAATCTAAACCGACCTCACCAGGCTCAAGATTCGTAATACGGATAAAAAATGATGAGCTTCATAAAGGCAAGCCGTTTGCTAGATTATTGGATAAAGGAAATAAATCAGGTGGGCGTAATAACCAGGGGCGTATAACCACAAGACATGTAGGTGGAGGTCATAAGCAGCGCTATAGGATTATTGATTTTAAAAGGAATAAAATGGAAATTCCGGCCGTTATCGAGCGAATTGAATATGACCCTAACAGAACTGCTAATATAGCATTGGTTTTATACAAGGATGGTGAAAGAAAATACGTGATTGCGCCAAAAGGATTGGAAGTTGGTCAAGTAGTGATATCAGCTGAAACTACCCCTGTAAAACCAGGTAACTGTATGCCCATGCGTAATATACCACTGGGTACTGCTATACATTGTGTTGAGATCAAGCCTGGAAAAGGTGCGCAGCTAGCTCGAAGTGCTGGAACATCAGCACAGCTGGTCGCAAAGGAAGGTGCGCATGTTACGCTGAGATTGAGATCTGGAGAGATGCGGAAAGTTCTTGCTGATTGTAAAGCGGTCATCGGAGAGGTTTCAAATTCAGAAAGGAATTTGATTTCATTAGGGAAAGCTGGCGCGTCAAGATGGAGAGGCATAAGACCTACAGTGCGTGGGGTCGTCATGAATCCTGTAGATCACCCTCATGGGGGTGGTGAAGGTAGAACATCGGGTGGTCGGCATCCTGTATCGCCATGGGGTATGCCAACAAAAGGATATAAAACCAGGAAGAATAAGCGTACAGATAACATGATTGTTAGGTCACGTAAACAGAAATAGCGAGGAAATAAGGTGCCGCGTTCAATTAAAAAAGGGCCATTTATTGATCATCATTTAATGAAAAAGGTTGATGAGGCCGTAAAGACAAATAGTAAAAAGCCAATTAAAACATGGTCTAGAAGATCCATGATTAGTCCTGATATGTTAGGTTTAACCATTGCTATACATAATGGCAGGCAGCATATTCCAGTTTTGATTTCAGAAAATATGGTTGGGCATAAATTGGGTGAATTTGCGTCAACAAGAACTTATAAAGGCCATTTGGCCGACAAGAAATCTAGATAAGGTTTTTCTCAATGGAAATTTCAGCAAAATTAAAAAATGCTCCGCTATCAGCACAAAAGGCAAGGTTGGTTGGAGATCAAATACGTGGATTGCATGTGGAAAAGGCTTTAGATGTTTTAGCTTTTAGTCCTAAAAAGGCTGCAGCCATTATAAAAAAAGTACTTGAGTCAGCTATTGCAAATGCAGAGCATAATGAAAGTGCAGATATCGACGAGTTACGTGTTTCTACAGTATATGTTGATGAGGGCGTTACGCTGAAAAGATTTAGAGCAAGAGCAAAAGGGTCGGCAAATCAGATATTAAAGAGAACTTGCCATATTACAATTAAAGTAGCAGAGTTCGAGTAGAGGCGTTAAAAATGGGACAAAAAGTACATCCAACAGGAATTCGCCTTGGTTATATCAAGGACTGGACCTCAAGATGGTATGCAAATACACAAGTGTATCCAGTTTTTCTTCATCAAGACCTGCAGGTAAGGGAATATTTAAAGAAAAAACTGGCTCACGCATCTGTCAGCAGGATCCAGGTAAATAGACCTGCGAATAATGCCTTAATTACGGTACATACTGCTCGTCCTGGCGTTGTCATCGGGAAAAAGGGCGAAGACATAGATAAATTAAGAACAGAAATATCAAAAATGATGGGGATTCCTGTTCAGTTAAATGTTGAAGAAATAAGAAAGCCTGAGCTAGACGCGCATTTAGTTGCAGAAAGCATTGCTCAGCAACTGGAAAAAAGAATCATGTATCGTAGAGCAATGAAGAGAGCTGTTACAAATACCATGAGGCTTGGAGCTGAAGGAATTAAAATTAATGTCGCAGGGCGTTTAAACGGAGCTGAAATTGCGCGTAGTGAATGGTATAGAGAAGGCAGAGTTCCCTTGCATACTCTTAGAGCAGATATTGATTATGGAACTTCGGAAGCAAATACGACCTATGGAATTATTGGCATTAAGGTATGGATATTTAAAGGTGAAGTCTTTGATACAGATAATGTAATGGATTCATCCGAGAAAACTGAAACTAAAAAGAAATAGTGAGAAACACAAATGCTTCAGCCTAAAAGAACAAAATTTAGAAAACAGCATAAAGGTAGAAATAAGGGAATGGCTGTGCGTGGATCGTCAGTAAGCTTTGGCGAATTTGGTTTACAATCAACTACACGTGGCAGAATAACTGCAAGACAAATTGAAGCAGCACGAAGGACGATTACTAGGCATGTAAAAAGGGGAGGGAAGTTATGGATAAGAATTTTCCCGGATAAGCCAATCACAAAAAAACCATTAGAAGTTAGAATGGGAAAAGGAAAAGGCAGTGTTGAGTATTGGGTTGCTCAAATAAAACCAGGGACTATGTTGTATGAGATACAAGGTATCCCTGAGGAGTTGGCGAGAGAGGCTTTTAAATTAGCAGCAGCTAAGTTGCCTGTGAAAACAACATTTGCAACGCGGACGGTAATGTGATGAAAGCAATAGAATTACGTCAAAAAACAATGATAGAACTACAAAGCATGTTGGGCGATCTGTCAAAGGAACAGTTTAATTTGAGAATGCAAAAAGGAACGGGGCAATTAGCAAAGCCGGATCAAGTTAAAAAAGTGCGGCGCGATATAGCAAGAATTCAAACAATTCTGAACGAAATGACGAGAAAGACCAATGACTGATACAGAAAAGTTGAGGACGATAACAGGCCGTGTAGTTAGCAATAAAATGGATAAAACGATTGCTGTATCTGTTGAGCGTACGATTAAACATCCTATATATGGAAAATATATGAAGAAATCGACAAAAATTTTTGCTCATGATGCTGATAACCAATGTCAGGAAGGCGATGTAGTTTCAATAACGTCAAGTAGACCAATCTCTAAGAAAAAAACATTTAGATTGGTTGAAATATTAGAGCGTACAAACAAATAATTTACGCAAAATTGATTATATTATAAAGCTAGGAATTAAATCATGATTCAGATGCAAACTAACCTTGATGTCGCCGATAATAGTGGCGCAAAGAGGGTCATGTGTATCAAAGTACTGGGTGGTTCACACAGACGATATGCGGGAATTGGCGATATTATAAAAGTAAGTGTCAAGGATGCAATTCCTCGTGGAAGAGTTAAAAAAGGCGAAGTTTATAACGCATTAGTAGTAAGGACAAAAAAAGGAGTTCGAAGACCTGATGGATCGGTAATTCGTTTTGATGGAAATGCGGCGGTTATACTTAATACCCAATTACAACCACTAGGTACAAGAATATTTGGACCAGTAACTAGAGAGTTAAGAGGAGAGAAGTTTATGAAAATAATTTCTCTGGCTCCTGAAGTTCTATAGACTGTAAGGTTAAAAAAATGCAGAAAATCAAAAAAGGGGATGAAGTCATTGTCTTGACAGGTAGAGATAAAGGCAAACGCGGGAAAGTCCTTAAAAGGTTATCAGATAGAGTGCTTGTGGAAGGCATTAATCGGGTAAAAAAACACCAAAAACCAAACCCAAATGCTGGCGTTTCGGGTGGCATAATTGAAAAGGATATGCCCATACATATATCAAATATAGGTATCTACAACCCAGAATCTAAGAAAGCAGACCGAGTTGGGGTTCGTCGTTTGGATGATGGGCAGAAAGTTCGCTTTTTTAAATCGAATAACGAAACTATTGATGTTTAGGTATAAAAACAGCTATGGCAAGATTACAACAACAATTTAAAGAGCAGATACAGCCTGCATTGAAAGACCAGTTTGGTTATAAATCAGTTATGCAAGTCCCTAAGATAACTAAAATAACTTTAAACATGGGTGTGGGCGAAGCTGTAGCAGATAAAAAAATTCTACAATCCGCCCTAAGTGATTTGGAAAAGATTTCCGGTCAAAAGCCTGTGGTAACAAAAGCAAGGAAATCGATTGCCGGTTTTAAAATACGTGACGATATGCCAATTGGATGTAAGGTTACTTTGAGGAGTGAACGCATGTATGAGTTTTTAGATAGACTTATAAGTATTGCGATTCCTAGAATCAGGGATTTTAGGGGATTAAGCCCGAAAAGTTTTGATGGACGCGGAAATTATACGATGGGTGTTAATGAGCAAATAATTTTCCCTGAAATCGATTACGATAAGATTGATACACTTCGTGGATTAGATATTTCGATTACGACAAGTGCAAAAACTAACGAAGAAGGATTGGCTTTGCTAAAGCTATTCAATTTTCCATTTAAGAGTTAAAGGCGAGTTATGGCTAAGAAGTCAATGATAGCGCGTGAAAATAAGCGCATTAAAATGGTGAGTAAATATAGAGTTAAACGTGAAGCTCTGAAGGCAATTATAAGAGATGTAAATGCCAGTTACGATGACAAAGAGGCGGCACAACTGCAATTGCAAAAACTACCTAGAGATTCAAGTCGTTCAAGATTAAGGAATCGATGTAACCTGACTGGAAGACCGCATGGGTATTACAGGAAATTTGGATTAAGCCGAAATAAACTCAGGGAAGCGACAATGAGGGGGGATGTTCCCGGCTTAGTAAAAGCAAGCTGGTGATTGTGCAGATGGTTATGTTAAAAACAGGAGAGCGCTCATGAGTATGTCAGATCCAATCGCAGATATGTTGACTCGCATAAGAAACGGGCAGGCAGTTGCAAAAGAAAGTGTAAAAATGCCTTCTTCAAAACAAAAAATTGCAATTGCAGAGGTTTTAAAACAAGAAGGTTATATTAAGGACTTTGCTACTGAAAATAATGATGCCAAAACTGATATTATCATATTTTTAAAGTATTATAATGGTATGCCAGTAATCGAAAATGTCAAACGTATAAGTAAACCTGGACTAAGGATCTACAAATCCAAAGATGAGCTTCCGAAAGTACTTGGTGGTTTGGGGACAGCCATAGTCTCTACTTCGAAAGGTGTGATGACGGACAAAGCAGCGCGCGCTTTAGGGTATGGCGGCGAAATACTTTGTACAGTAAGTTAATATTATTAGGCCGATACAATGTCAAGAGTTGCAAATAATCCGATTACGATTCCAAATGGAGTTGAAGTAAAAAAAAATGGCATGATGATGCTTGTCAAAGGAGTAAATGGAGAGATGATGCATCAGTTGCATAATTCAGTTGATCTGGAGATTAAAGATAACCAAATCAAGGTAACCTGGGATCAAAGCGATAGGCAAGCCAAGGCACAAGCTGGAACGGCGCGTGCAATTGTCAACAATATGATCACTGGTGTTTCACACGGATTTGAAAAAAAATTAACCTTGATAGGGGTTGGATATAGAGCTCAAGTCAAAGGTAAAAAATTAAATCTTACTTTAGGCTTTTCGCATCCTATAGATTATGAAATACCTGAAGGAGTAACAATTGAAACTCCAAGTCAGACAGAAATCATCGTTAAGGGTAAGGATAAGCAGCAAGTTGGAGCAGTGTCTGCCAAGATTCGCTCTTATCGACCACCAGAACCCTATAAAGGGAAAGGTGTTAGATATGCCGATGAATATGTCGTTAGAAAAGAAGCTAAGAAAAAATAGGTAGAGACGTGAAAGATAAGAAAGTTGCTCGCATGAGGCGAGCCTTGAAGCTCAGACAAAAGATTAAGAAATCTGGAATGAACCGCTTAACGGTACATAAGACGCTGCAGCATATTTATGCGCAAGTAATAAGTGAAGATGGCACTAAAACTCTAGCGTCCGCATCAACTGTACAGCCGGGCATTAAAACAGATATCAAATCTGGCGGTAATATTAACGCTGCGACATTTGTGGGTGAACAAATTGCAAAGAAAGCTTTAGATGCCGGTATATCAGAGGTAGCATTTGATCGTTCTGGCTTTAAGTATCATGGTCGAGTAAAAGCACTTGCTGATGCTGCTCGTGAAGCGGGACTAAAATTTTAGGAGAAAAAAATGGCAGCAGCCCACAATCAAGATAATTCTGATGGTTTGCAAGAAAAGCTAGTTTCAGTACGGCGAGTAGCGAAAGTAGTGAAGGGCGGTAGAGTTTTCGGCTTCACTGCTTTGACTGTAGTTGGTGATGGCGAAGGTCGGGTTGGATATGGCGTTTGCAAGGCACGTGAAGTTCCTATTGCAATACAAAAATCTCTCGAGCAGGCAAGAAAGAACATGCACAAAGTTACTTTAAAAAATGGTACGTTGCAATATCCGATCATGGCGTCAACAGGTGCTGCAAAAGTTTATATGCAGCCCGCTTCTGATGGGACTGGAGTGATTGCCGGTGGAGCAATGCGGGCAGTTTTTGAAGTTGTCGGTGTTAATAATGTTTTAGCAAAATGTGTTGGGACAAATAACCCGATAAATGTTGTTAGGGCGACAATAAATGGATTAAGTGAAATGCGTGACGCCAAGCAAATAGCTGCTAAACGCGGATTAACAGTTGAAGAAGTTATCGGGTAATACTGCTATGACTGAAAAAAAAATAACTGTCACAATGACAAAAAGTAAAAATGGACGATTAAGAACTCACCAAGCTTGTTTGCTTGGGCTGGGTTTAAAAAGGATTAATCAAACTGTTGAGGTGCTAGATACACCTGAGAACCGGGGCATGATTAATAAAGTATCTTATATGGTAAAAGTAGAGGAAAACTGATGCATTTAAATACATTGAAGCCTGCACCTGGATCTAAAAGAAAAGCAAAACGGGTTGGAAGAGGTATAGGGTCAACTATCGGTAAGACCTGCGGAAGAGGCCATAAAGGTCAAAAGTCAAGAAGCGGGGGCTTTCATAAGGTTGGATTTGAAGGTGGGCAAATGCCGCTGCAAAGGCGATTGCCAAAAGTTGGATTTACTTCTAGAAAGAAGAAATATTCAGCAGAGGTAAGGCTAAGCGAATTAAATTGTCTAGATCTCGAATTGATCGATCTAGAAGTTTTGAAAAAACTGAATATCGTACCATCCACTGCAGTGACTATAAAAATAATCAAGTCTGGCAAGATAGAGAAACCAATAACAATAAAAGGGATAAAAGTTACTGGTGGTGCTGAAGCATCCATACTCGCAGCCGGCGGTAAAATAGAGGCATAGGCCAAGTGAGTACTCCAGAAGCTGTAATGAAAACTAAAACTGGCAATTTGTCGGAATTAAGGGCAAGATTGCTTTTTGTTCTGGGAGCATTATTCGTTTATAGAATTGGTGCACATATCCCAGTTCCTGGAATTGATCCGAATGCTTTATCGTTGATGTTTAAACAACAAGAGGGTTCTATCCTCGATATGTTTAATATGTTCTCTGGTGGGGCTTTAAAACGCTTTAGTTTGTTCGCATTGGGAATAATGCCATACATATCTGCCTCTATTATTATGCAGCTCATGACCGTTGTTATTCCCAAATTTGAGCAGATAAAAAAAGAAGGAGAGTCTGGAAGGCGAAAAATATCTCAGTACACAAGGTATGGAACTGTGATATTGGCAACTTTTCAAGCAATTGGTATATCTATTGCCTTGCAAAATCAAACTGCTGGTGGATTATCTGTTGTTATAAACCCGGGCGTAAGCTTCATTGTAATTACAGCAATTACTCTCGTTACGGGAACCATCTTTTTAATGTGGTTGGGAGAACAGGTAACAGAGCGCGGCATTGGTAACGGTATATCCATGATAATATTCGCAGGGATTGTGGCTGGATTACCTTCAGCAATTGGCGGTACCTTAGAACTTGCAAGGACAGGAGAGCTTAACGGGGCCTTCATTATAATACTCTTTTTATTAACCATAGCTGTTACTGCATTGGTAGTATTCGTAGAGAGAGGGCAGCGTCGGATAATTATTAATTATCCTAAACGGCAACAAGGAAAACGTATGTTTGCCGGGCAAAGTAGTTTTTTACCTCTCAAGTTAAATATGGCTGGTGTTATTCCTCCAATTTTTGCGTCAAGCATAATTTTGTTTCCCGCGACAATCGCTGGTTGGTTTGGTAATGCTGAGGGTTTCACATGGTTGCAGGACATTGCAACGACATTATCTCCTGGACAACCGGTCTATGTAATGTTTTATGCGGCAGCTATTATTTTCTTTTGTTTTTTTTATACAGCGCTGGTTTTTAACTCGAAAGAAACTGCAGATAATTTAAAAAAATCAGGGGCATTTTTGCCTGGTATAAGGCCTGGACAGCAAACAGCTGCATATATTGACAAGGTAATGACTCGTCTGACACTTGCCGGCGCATTTTATATAACGGCAGTTTGTTTGTTGCCTGAGTTCCTTATCGTTTATTGGAATGTGCCTTTCTATTTTGGGGGAACATCTTTATTGATTATTGTTGTAGTGGTAATGGATTTCATATCTCAAATGCAGACCCATATAATGTCTCAGCAATATGATGGGTTAATGAAAAAAGCTAATTTGAAAAGATAATTAGATATAGATCAAGTTGGAGTTAAATATGAAAGTACGTGCATCTGTAAAAAAAATTTGTAGGAACTGCAAGGTAGTTAAAAGAAGAGGAGTTGTGCGCATTATTTGCAAAGATGCAAGGCATAAACAAAGGCAAGGGTAATTTGCTTGTCTATTAATGCAAATGTGATATCATGAGCGGTTTACTTTTAGTAGAGATATGTTAGAGGAGTTTTAAATGGCACGTATTGCCGGGATTAATGTACCTGATCATAAGCATGCTGAAATAGCATTAACATCAATATATGGAATTGGTAGAGTCACCGCAAATGAAATATGCAGTGAAGTTGGAATTTCACCATCAACAAAGATAAAGGAATTGTCTGAAGAGCAATTAGATAATATACGAAATATTGTCAGCAATATGACAGTAGAAGGTGATTTGCGTCGCGAGATATCAATGAATATCAAACGTTTGATGGATTTGGGTTGCTACCGAGGGATAAGGCATAGAAGAGGGTTGCCTTTAAGAGGGCAGAGAACTAAAACTAATGCCAGAACCAGAAAAGGGCCGCGTAAGCCTATCCACAAATAAATTTTGCTAGAGGTATATTAAATGGCAAGTCCAAGCCGATCAAAAAAAAGAGTTAAAAGAGAAATTGCAGATGGCATTGCTCATGTCTACGCAACTTTCAATAACACCATTATTACTATCACGGATAGGAAAGGTAATGCGCTTGCATGGGCAACCTCTGGTGGTTCAGGGTTTCGCGGATCAAGAAAAAGCACTCCATTTGCTGCGCAGGTTGCTGCCGAAAGAGCAGGAAGCGTAGCATTGGAATACGGTATGAAAAATCTAGATGTACTGATAAAAGGTCCCGGCCCTGGACGCGAGTCTGCGGTCAGATCTCTGAATAATCTAGGATTTAAGATAAACAATATCACTGATGTGACGCCAATACCACATAATGGATGTCGTCCACCTAAGAAACGCCGCGTATAACAATCCGGAGCAACAAATATGGCAAGATATATTGGACCAACATGTAAGTTAAGTCGCCGCGAAGGTACAGACTTATTACTAAAAAGCAGGGGAAAATCTTTAGAAGGAAAGTGTAAATTAGACCAGCCCCCTGGCCAGCATGGTGCCCGTCGTACAAGACATTCAGATTATGCGCTTCAGCTTCGAGCTAAACAACGTTTGCGTAGAATATACGGTATTTTAGAAAAGCAGTTCAGGAACTATTATAAAACCGCAGCCCAAAAGAAAGGCTCTACTGGAGAAAACCTGTTAAATCTATTGGAGTCTAGATTAGACAACGTGGTTTACAGAATGGGCTTTGCATCAACACGAGCCGAAGCTCGTCAGTTAGTAAGCCACAAGGCAATCATTGTCAATGGAAGAGTGATTAATATACCCTCATATCAAGTTCTTGCTGGTGATGAAATAAAAATTAGGGATAAGGCCAAAAAACAACAAAGAATAGTTGATGCCATTAATGTTACGGAACAATATGGGTTTCCTACTTGGGTAGAGATGAACACTAAAGAATTATCTGGAATATTCAAGTCGCTGCCTGAGAGAGTTGATTTGGGTACCGACATCAATGAGCAACTAGTTGTTGAATTGTATTCTAAATAATAATTAATGAGTGTTAAGAGGTACTAAATGCAAAGCGCCATTACGAGTTTATTAAAACCTCGTTTAGTAGAAGTAGAAAGCAAATCCCCATGCCACTCTAGAATCGTTATTGAGCCCTTAGAACGAGGTTTTGGACATTCACTAGGGAATGCACTTAGAAGAGTATTACTATCCACGATACCAGGCTGTGCAGTAACATCGGTTGAAATCGAAGGTGTGGAACATGAATACACAACGATCGATGGTGTGCATGAGGACGTTATTGATATCCTTCTTAATTTGAAAAGCCTGTCGATAAAATTACATTCCAGAGATGAAGCAGAACTACTAGTCAGCAAAAAAGGACCAGGTCCTGTAACAGCAAAAGATATCGATTTGCCCCACGATGTTGAGATAGTTAATGAAGATTTGGTTATCGCTAATTTAACTGATGCCGGCGAACTTGTTATAAAAATCCATGTTAAACGGGGGAGAGGATACGTTCCAGTAGCACAGCGTAAGGAGGACGATGAGGCGAATATTGTTGGCTCTTTGCTAGTCGATGCCTTATACAGTCCGGTCATCAAGGTAGCCTATAAGGTTGAAAGTACCCGAGTTGAACAACGTACTGATCTAGATAAGCTAATTATAGAACTTGAAACTAATGGAACTGTTGATCCTGAAGAAACTATTAAGCTTGCTGCCTCTATACTTCATGACCAACTATCTGTATTTGTTGACTTTGAGAAAGTTCCTGAAAAGGTTCAAGACGAAGAGCCAAAAAGTGAGCCTGAAATTGCACCTGTATTCCTTAGGCCTGTTGATGATTTAGAGTTGACAGTAAGGTCGGCGAATTGCCTGAAGGCAGAAAATATTTTTTATATTGGAGATTTGGTGCAGCGCACTGAGGTCGAGTTACTTAAGGCTCCTAATTTAGGGAAAAAGTCTCTGACAGAAATTAAAGATGTACTTGCCTTAAAGGGATTATCCTTAGGAATGCGTCTTGAAAATTGGCCGCCTGAAAATCTAATTGAGCAGGCTCAAGCAAATTTTTAATTAATCAGCGTATATAAACATTATGAGACATCGTAAATCAGGAAGAAAACTTAATAGAAATAGCAGTCACAGAAAAGCTTTGTTTAGTAATATGGCGGCATCTTTATTCAAGCATGAATTAATTAAAACGACGTTACCAAAAGCAAAAGAATTAAGAGCTGTAGTAGAGCCTTTAATTACATTATCCAAAGAAGATACTGTAGCCAAACGCAGATTAGCTTTTGCCAAACTGAGAGATCGAACGATTGTAAGTAAATTATTTGATGAATTGGGGCCTAGATATCAAGATAGGCCGGGTGGTTATACAAGAATAATGAAATGTGGTTTCAGACCTGGTGATTCCGCTCCTATGGCTTACGTTGAACTAATTAATAGGCCGGAGGTAAGCGAGGATGAAGTTGAGGTAGAATAATAGTTTTGAATAGTTGGATATGCTTTAGCCAAGTTGTAGCTACGCTTTTCAATAGATCATATCCTTTTTGAATTACTTGGCGGGAATGATTTGTCAACACTTTTCCGGACACAAAATTACCTAGATTTGTAACGATTTTCATATTCCACTGGCGACAAATAACCATTCGCTGAATGGATTCGCTCGCGGTTATAAAAAACTTCGATGTATTCAAATATTTCTCTCTTTGCCTCCTCTTTGGTTTTAAACTGACAATGATGGGCAAGTTCAGTTTTCAAGTTGTAAAAAAAACTTTCAGCAACGGCATTATCCCAACAATCGCCTTTTCGACTCATGGATTGAACAAGGTGATGATCCTTGATGATTACCCGGTGACTTTTGGATGCATATTGGCTTCTTCGGTCACTAAGGCACTATGTGTTAGCCTTGTAGACGGCGGATTCTTTAAATTCTGAGTTGTAGGTATTAGATTATTTTTGTTTGATTATTCATTTTTTGACACACTTATTTTTTTCAGGATATTGTATTCTGTGTGTCCGGTTTAGTGTAGCCATTTCACAATCATGTGACTGTTTTAAAAGGAACAGATGTGGATCAACCTAGAAATCTTGCAAAATCTGTCACAGTAGAATAATTTTCCCGCAAGCAGTTGCTGATGAACCTTTCGTATTTTTAAATACGAAAGGTTTTTTTGTTTTATCCTTCTCGATTTTAAAGAGTCGAAAATATCATACTTGAAATTTTTCCTCGAATCTCCATATTCAAGATCAGAAACAGTTGTTTATTGAAACAACTGTGAATCAATGTTTTTATTTCGTATTGCTTATTGGAGGATATGATGAAAATTGATTTAGCACCTATTTATCGTACAACTGTTGGTTTCGATAATCTGGCATCAGTGTTGGATAATATTTTCAGCTCGGATGCTGGTTCAACAGGGTATCCACCTTACAATATTGAGGTCATCGGAGAAAACAAATATGCCATTAGTTTGGCTGCAGCTGGATTTCAGGAGAATGACTTTGATATTGAGGTAGAAAAAGGTTTGCTCACTGTGCGCGGTAAAAAATCGGGAGATAATGTTGAACGGCAATATCTCTATCAAGGGATTGCAGCAAGAGATTTTGAACGCAAATTTAATCTTGCGGACTATGTTGAAGTCACGGGAGCCAATTACAAAAATGGTTTGTTGACTATAACTCTAGAAAAGCAGCTGCCGGAAGAGATGAAACCGAGGCGTATTCCAATTAACACAGCTGAGAATGTTATTGAACATCAGCAGGAACAGGAAGCTGCTTAATCAATACCTAAATCCGTGAATTCACTACGGCACAGGTGGCAAGTTTTTGATTTACA
This sequence comes from Methylomonas sp., assembly GCA_026989395.1. Classification (GTDB taxonomy): domain Bacteria; phylum Pseudomonadota; class Gammaproteobacteria; order Methylococcales; family Methylomonadaceae; genus JALSJK01. The sequence continues at coordinate 12,867 of JALSJK010000030.1, read as the reverse complement.
CGGGTAAAAAACCCGATTAACCTAAGGGTAGCGCTAAGATTTTTTCAAATCCCGTGTTAAACCAATCTCTTGTTCCCTATTATCCGCATTGAAGTCACAGATTCAGGTTGATATCAACAATGGTTGGCAGAAAAAGGAGATTTGCTGCTAACCAAATGAAATTCAGGAGGGTCGTTATGAATTTACAAAAATTAAATCCCTGGAATTGGTTTAAACATGAAGAGCAAGGTTCTAAAGAACAAGGAGTGACAGTTCCGGTAAAGAAAAGTGATTATGATCGACAGATTGCACTTCAAAATCCACTGGTGCAGTTTCATCAGGAAATTGATCGGATGTTCGAAGATGCGTTCAGAAATTTTGGTTTTCCTGCGCTAAACAGTGGATTGCCAAATTCTGGAGCATGGGTAAAAAAATTGCAAACATTTAATCCGGAACTGAATATTTCGAGTGATGACAAAGAATACACCATAACACTTGAAGCAGCCGGCTTGGAAGATAAGGATGTTAGTATTAATTTAGATGATAGATGTTTAATAATCCAGGGGAACAAAGAAGAAGAAAGTGAGAATAAGGAGAAGAATTTTTATCGCATCGAGCGTCGTTATGGTGCTTTTCAACGAGTTCTGGCATTGCCTGATGATGCAGATGATGAAAGCATTAAAGCGTCAATGAAAAATGGTTTGCTAACTATACATATTCCTAGACGGGAAACGCCAGGTAAAAAGGGGAGGATTATTAACATAGAAAAATCCTGAGTACCGAAACTGGCGGTTTTATAAAAATGAACTTGTTAGTCAAACAGAAAAAAATTTAAAAACAGTAAATATTGAAACCCAAGTGTTGATAGAATCAACAGTTGGGTTTCTTTTTTTATCATGCTTGATTACACAGAATATACTGTTTACGCTGAAAAATGCACTTTTTACATTCTGTAACATACTGAATGTAAATTGATTGTTATGAATGTAGTGAGGTATTTTTGACCGTAAACAGTATACATAAAAATATTTATTGGATTATTGGCTGTCGTTGACCCTATTGGAACGATTCCAATTTTCATTGCCTTGACCAATGGCAAGAGCAATCAGGAACTGAGAAAAATTGAGAAACAGATTGTATTGACTGTTGCTACGGTGCTATTTTCGGCATTGGTATTAGGCGAGTTAATGCTGACATTTTTTGGTATCAGTATTTATTCATTTGGAGTTGGTGCTGGGATTGTTTTATTAATGTTAGCGATTTCAATGCTGCAAGCAAAAGTTAGCGGAATCGTACAAAATGAGCAGGAGGCTGAAATAACAGAAGAGGCAGAATCAATTGCAATTGTACCAATTTCAATTCCACTTTTAGCAGGGCCGGGGGCCATCGGAGCAGTTATTTTGTATGCAAACCGTGGTACTTATCCTTATCATTATGGGCTGATGGCCGGTGAGATTGCCGCTATTTGTTTTATCTTGTGGCTGGTTCTTAGAAGCGTGCCGTGGATTTCCAAGCGTATACGTCAAACCTGGGTAAACATTTTTACCCGTATTATTGGTATGTTGTTGGTGGCACTGGCAGTTGAATTTATAGCAAATGGTTTGAAAGGACTGTTTCCGGTGCTTGCTGGTTAATGGTCATAATATCTTTTTCAAAAACATCACTCACGTTCCCAAAAGCGTTACAATGCAATTTTTGGCATGAAAACTAAATCTTCATCTTTTCAAGAACATCAAAGTTATAAAAATTAATGAGATTAGTATGAAACAAGACACCATTGAAATTATCAATAAATATTATCAAGCTTTTAATACCGGTGATATGGATACTTTTTTTGAGTTACTGACTGAGGATGTCGTACATGATGTCAATCAGGGCAAACGGGAAATTGGAAAGGATGCATTCAAGCAGTTTATGGCTTGCATGAATAATAATTATAAAGAACAAATAGTTGATATCGTTATTATGGCGACAGATGATGGTGCACGAGCAGCCGCAGAATTTATGGTGCTTGGAGAATATATAAACCATGATTCGGGGCTTCCCAAAGCCAGGGGTCAAAAATATCGCTTACCTGCGGGTGCTTTTTTTGAAATTATAGATAACAAAATAAATCGTGTAACTAATTACTATAATCTGGAAGACTGGATTGCCCAGGTCAGTGACTAATATATCTGACCTCAACTCATTGTTATAAAGTGAGCAAACTGATGGAAACAATAGATATTCTGAAAAAAAATGATTTGTTTAAAGATCTTGACGAAGCCGACTTGCAGGCAATTGCAGAGCTAACCAAAACCAGAAAGGTTGCAAAAAACACCTATGTCATCAATGAAGGTGACGATGACAGTGCAATGTATATTATCAAACAAGGCACGGTTAATGTCATGGTCGCCAATGATGATGGCAAGGAAATGATTTTGACAACACTAAAGTCTGGTGATCAGTTTGGGGAATTATCTTTACTGGATGCAGAGCCACGCTCTGCCAATGTGATTTCCAATGAGAAATGCGAGTTTTTGATTATCCACAAAGCCCCTTTCTATAAACTGCTTGAAGAAAATTCCGCCATTGCAATCAGTGTTATCAAATATTTGTGTAATAAAGTCAGATTAATTACTTATTTAGCGCAAGGATTAGCATTAATGGATGTTTATGGAAGATTGGTCAAATTGTTACTCGATCTTTCAGAAACCAATGAAGAAGGAGAACAGGTGGTCACAATCCCATTAACACATAAGGATATTGCATTGCGTGTAGGTTCTTCCAGAGAAATGATCAGTCGTATTCTGAAAGAGCTGGAAACCGGTAATTATTTAACTATCGAAAATAAAATCATCAAAATCAATAAAAAATTGCCAATGGCTTGGTAGTAATTCCTGATGTTTGAAGGTGTAATGTGCCTTGCTTTTCCCCTGCGTGTTTTTGTGGTGGTTGGCAAACTCATTTTGTATCAAAATTTCATTGACTTTCTTTTTTTGAGACAAATTTATGTTAATCGTTAGGTTGAATTAATTATTTGAGAAATTGAGAGGGCATACACTTGGCGTTTCAACCATTTTGTTATGACGTGCTGGAATTTAGACGAAATCTGATTGATAGTGTTACGCCTGAGTTCCTTTATCACTATACGACAGCTGCTGGTCTACTTGCTATGCTTCAAGAAGACGGCAACAAACACCTTAAATTATGGGCAACAGATAGTCGTTATCTTAATGATTCAATGGAATATATTGGCGGGTTGTCTGTGGCGCAAAGTAGTTTAAATGATTGTAACTACAAGAATAGTCTCTTAATATCTAAAGTTATTGAATTTCTCAATTCCAATAATGGACGCATTTGTGTTCTTTCAATGTCAAGCAAAGGTAATTTGCTTAGCCAGTGGCGAGCCTATACTGAAAATGGAGGGTATTCTTTAAAATTAAGATCAGATTTATTCGGTCCTCCAGGTCATTTGGCTAATCGATATTTATCTGCTTGTATCTATTCAAAAGAAAAGTTGAAGGAAAAAATTGAAAAATCCATTGAATGGCATGTGGAACAATATCAAAATGTATCAAATTCCAGTTCAGAGGCTGAGCAGCAACATCATCTTTCAAACTGTTCGAGTGGTTTATTCGAATCCATCAGGGTTTTGGCTGGCTTATTTAAGCATAAATCTTTCGAGGAAGAATGTGAATGGCGTCATGTTTTTCAATACCCGTATAAAAGTGAATTACGATTAAGGCATCGTAATGGTTTATTGATTCCTTATACCTTGATAACTTTCCCTTCTGCATGCTTAGAAGAAATAATTGTTGCCCCGGGTTCCAAGCAGGAATTAGCAAAGAATTCTGCAAAGGATTTATTGTATCTTCACGATTCAGATTCTAAATGTAAGGTGGAGCTTTCTGACTCCTCTTTTTCTTGGGAATGAACGACCTGTAATCCGTAAGCTTAATCTGTAAGGCGCAATAGCAAAAGCATTTTTCACAAATTTGCTTGAAAACAGGCAAGAAATCTCCCCACCTATAGATTACTTTATCCCGCTATTTCATATAGAGCCTCGGTTTGTCAACGTGCAGATCGAGACACTTGGTAATAAATCACAAAATTCTGGTGAATTGAGTACCGTTATTTTTTTGAAAGCAGGAGAAGATATCTCTGACTCATTGATTCTAGTTTTGGAAACTGAGGAAATTTTTTGTAACTGAATCTTTAGCAGTAGAATACAAATCATATAAACATGAATAAAAGGATGCAGGTGCAACCATGAATAATATAAAACGAATATCCAAATTGCTTTTTCCAATAGCCCTCATACAACTAACGGGCTGTGGACTGAACCCGCAAAACGCCGATGTTGACATCAACCGGACCTTGCCGGAGGCGAAAGTGACCATCTACCAGCAAGCGATCAACCAACTGGGGCTGATGAACTTCATTTACGGCTCCCCAGCGATCAACGTCATGGCCAATGACATTACCGACAATACCGGAACTTCAGTCGCCACCAATGCTGAAATACCCCGGGATATTACCGTGATGGTTAAAAGCACCCTCAATGGTATCGGCGGTAATATTACTTTCATTCCCTACGATGCCAACCTGATGGCCAACATGATTAACACCGGCTATACCGAATTTGCCGACAAACGAATTCCCGATGTCATCGTCTCCGGCGGCATTACCGAATTTGACCGGGGTCTGGTCACCAAAGGCGACTCTTTCGATATTGATGTTGAATTCGCCAAAGAATACGGCATCAGCTTCTCAGATGAAAACAAAGGCTCACTGGCCCAGGTGACCCTGGATTTTAACCTCATTGACTTTCGAACCTTTGCCGGCATTCCCCGGATTCAGGCCGTCAACGGTATTAAATTGCATAAAGGCGTCAAAGAAGACAGCTTTGGCTTCACCATCAAAAGCGCCACCTTCGGCGCCAAAGGCACCATCAAAAAAGTCCAGGGCCGACATGCAGCAGTCCGCTTGCTGGTGCAGCTGAGCATGGTGCAAATTATTGGCCGCTATCAGAAAGTTCCCTACTGGCGCTTGATTCCCGGTGCCGCAAAAGATCAATATGTCATTGATCAAGTCCTCAGCGACTTTTACGAAAAAACCAATCCCGAAAAAATCGCCGCCATCCAGAGCTTTTTATACCTGCATGGCCGTGAACTCAAAGTTTCCGGGCAAATGGATGAAGCCACCGAAGCGGCGCTGCAAAGTTTTGGCCAGAATCACAACCTGAACAACCCCGGCATAAATCAGGACACCTATTTGGCGCTATTTGAAAACACGCCGATTGATATTGTCACCAAATTCAGAAGAAAAACCCTGCCCAAAGTCACCTTGGCAACACTGACCGTGCCACAGCAAAGTCGCACCATGCCGCTGACCAAAGTACCCGAAAGCCAAACCGGCAGCATCAAACTTTGGACGGACAAAACCGAATACCAGATAGGCGATACCATGCAAGTCAACTTCAGCGTTGATGAACCCATGTACGTGCGTCTCGTAGTCATCAATGCCCAGGGCGAAGTAGCGACCTTATTCCCCAACGCTTATCAAAGCGATAACTATTGCGTGCCCGGCAAAGTCTACAGTATTCCATCGCCAGGCGCGGGCTTCAGCCTGAACATTGGTGGTCCTGCCGGTACTGACAAGCTCCGTGCCGTTGCCAGTAAAAACCCGATACCGGCCGAAGCCCTGTACTTTACCGCCAATGGCGATTTTGACGACAGCAAAATGCCCAAACTGGCCAGTCGTTCAGCCGTCAACATCGTCATACGATAAAAAAAGAGGAATTCGACATGAACACACACAACATCAAAAAACTACTACCCATCCTGATCGTATTGCTGATCCAGGCCTGTGAATCCCCGCCGGTGCGGCGAGAAGAAATCATCGCCCAGCATCCGGAATGGGATCCGCAGACAGTCAAAATTATCGAAGGCGGTTATTTACAAAAAGGCATGACCCGAGAACAAGTCAAAGCCGCCTGGGGCCGGCCCTGCTGGACCTGTACCGGCACCACCTCAGGCGACTGGGGCGAGGCCTGGGAATATTCAAGTCAGGTGGTTTTTTTCAATAAACAGGGCAGAGTCACCAAATGGACCCAAAAATAGTGAAAAATTCACAGACAAAGAGTGAACAAATCACCGACAATCAGAAAAGAAACAGGCACACTAACCTTAACCAATCACAAAAGACATTAAAGGACAGAACATAAATTCACACTTTAATGATCGAAAAAAACAAAAGCGAAACAAAGCCAACAAAATACGAGGTAAACAAGATGAACAAAGTCACCCAAACCCTATTTCAAAGCAGTTTAATCGCACTGTGTCTCAACACCTCCGCATTTGCCGGCGATGTAAAAATGTTTAACCAGCCGCCGAGTGCAGAAGAGCTGGGCAATATCCTGTTTTCAGGTAAGAAAAAAGCACCGATGATGAAAACCCGTTCCATCAGTTTTAACAAGATAGAAACGGTCATGGATCAGCCACTACAGCAACAAGTAGAAACAGCCGAAGCGGTGGGTATGCCGATCAAATTTGCCTATAACTCGGACCGAATTTTACCAGAATCCAGACCTTTTCTGGACCAGGTAGGAAAAATGCTGAGTCTGCCGGAATATACCCAGGAAAAATTGGTAGTCGAAGGCCATACCGATGCTTCGGGATCAGAACGCTACAACCAATACTTGTCAGAGCGGCGAGCGCAGGCAGTGAAAAAATATCTGATGAGAAACTACCAGGTGTCAGCAGCGCGATTGTTCGTCAATGGTAAGGGCGAGAGCAGCCCGTTGGAAGGCACCAATCCATTCGATGGCGCTAACCGTAGAGTGCAGTTTTATCGGGCGCCATAATTTTCTGGGGATTTAGAAACCAATCAGGAGTGTCAAAATGCGACAATTGGCTTATTCATTAATAGTACTTGCAACTACGACGACTGTAAACGCTGAATCTATTTTTAATTTTGGTTCCAATAACACTGTTTCCAGTGGCAAGATCATTATTAATGGAAAAGAAGTGGGCGAATCTTCAGGAAATTATCTGAAAGGTTCTGGAAAGAAAACGACAGTGAGCCGTAATGTCAGCAACTTTGAGCGTATCAAAATCACAGGTACTGTTGATCTGATTTACTCGAAAGGGCGAAATCATGTGGAAGTTACCGGGGATGAAAACATTGTTAATCATATTAAAACGGAAGTGGATAGTGGAGTTTTAGAAATTTATTCAGATAAACATTTTGCTACCGATATGCCCATTACGGTGACTGTGAGCTCGCCAAGACTAGATGGAGTTATCGTTGATGGTTCCAGTGATGTTGCTTTAAGAAATATTCGTTCAGAAAAATTTTTAATCCAGTTGAATGGGACAGGCGATATTAGCGCAAGCGGCAAGGTAAAGTCATTGACGATAGATGTTTTTGGTTCTGGCGATGTTAATACGCGAGAGCTTATTGCCGATAATGTTGAGGCAAAACTTAATGGTACCGGTGATTTATATGTCACGGCTTTACAATCTTTAAATGCAACCGTTTCCGGAGCGGGAGATATTGTTTATTACGGTAATCCACCGGTTGTAAATAGTAATGCCTTTGGTGCTGGCGACATAACATCAGGTGATTAATGAAAAATAATAAAATGATTTTGTCAGGTTTAATCGGATTGATTGTTTCTGTATCTAGTAATGCCGAAAACAATCATGATGCTCCAGTTACATTTGCTGCGATTAATTTCTCAGAAGTTACAATTTCGGAACCGATAACTAAACCCAAGAAAAAATCCAAATCAAGCTCTATCAACAGACAGTTAGTAAAGCCTGAGCGTAAGCAGTACGAAATTGAAGGTTATATGAATAATAATCAAGCCTATGTTCGCATGGTTCTGGAAAAGGAAAATGATAAATACGTGGTTGGAAATATGTATGATAAGTCAGGGAAGGAGACTTATATACATGGTGAATATGTTGATGGTGCGCTGCATGTTTATGACAAACAGGGTGTGCATTATACGATTGTTATAGATAACAAAAAACCCTAAGGTTTCAAAACAACTACCCCATTTTCAAAACAATGGGGTAGCTGCGTTTTTCCAGCTTAATGCTTACCTGGTTCTAATTTCACGCCTCGTCTTTCGTAAGTGATATAGGCCTGTATATCTATCATTCTTGGGTCATCTGCTGCGAGTGGCTGACCTTCAGCTGGATTTCTGATGCACCAGTTGACCATTTCCCAAAGTGGCACGATTTTACCAATTTGTTTCTGGAATTTGGGATAGGTTTCTGGATGGGTGTTTGCCGCATTGGGATGGCATTGAGCGCAAACTACTTCATTACTACCCAAAGGAGTGGTCCATAATTTTCGGCCTTTTGCTACGCTTGCCATAAATTGTTGTTGCCAGCGTTCAAGATCTTTGTCAGTAAACTCATCGGCATAAATTGATTGAAGTGAAGATAAAGCAAAAACAGAAAATAACAAGACTGTTTTTGGAAACAATGATTGATTGATCATGGCTTTCTCCTTAAAAAATGATTAATAATGGATTTGCGGAGGAATACGAGCATCTTTATTCTGATATTGAGTGTCTTCAGGTCTATTGTTTTTTGGGTTGAACCGGACACTCCGATCCTGATTATCATACAACGTGAAATTGATATCGACGTTACCATTAGCCATATCAATCAATTGCCAACCGGTCGCATCCCGTTCGAAGAAAGGATCTGCCCGATTCATTGGAACCGTTAATTTAGGTAAATATTGTTTGGCCTGAGCATAGGAAGAAGGATAAGGCCAGGGCCAGGCAGTCGCCATTACAGAATGGAAGCTGATATTGCCGATTTGATTATATTGTATTTGGTGCACATGCCCGTAAATGACTGATACTTTATTAAATGGTTGAAGCAGCGCTTGAATTTGTTCGGCATCTTCTGTCCAAAAATTCCAGCCTTTATAAATTTTCTGTAATGGTGAATGAGAAAAAACTACGATTGGCGTGGATTTAGGGATTTTTGCCAAGTCTTTTTTTAACCATTTTCTTTGCTCTTCGCCAACCATAAATGGCGAACCATTTGGATTATCAAGTCCAGCCATTTCCAGCATACGCTGTTCAGCACTTGGCCAGCGATTATAGGTCCAGTCATCATAAGTACGGATACTGTTGAGCACGATGAAATGTACACCCTTATGGTCAAAACTATAATATTGGGGGCCAAAAAGTTTTTCCCAATATGCACCCAGATCAAGGTAATAATCGTGCTCACCCATGATATAACGAACCTTATGATCAAGTGCTGACATAATTTCTGCGCCATGATCCAATTCTGGTTTACTGCCAAGTTGGGCAAGGTCACCACCAAACATCACAAAATCAGGCTTGGGAGATAATAAATTGGTTTCAGCAACAGCACGAATTAGCCCTCTATCCCAATTTCTGACAAAACGAGACCCTTTAATGTGCTGAATATGGGCATCAGAAATATAAGCGAAGCTGAAATTTTCGTTACTATTGGCAAATGCCAATTCTACCAGGCTTATAGGTAAAGTACTGGCTAATGCTAAACTCCCGGTGTTTTTAATAAAATTACGGCGACTAAGATTTGGTTTTTTCATAGTTTTCTCCTTTATTGAGGCATCGCATTAACAGCGGAGGTAGCATATTCGGGACTGGTTAGTGCTTTCATGAAGGCTACCAAGTCATCAATTTGTGAATCTGTCAAATTTAGCGGACGGATTCCGCCGCTTAGATACGGATTGACTTTGGCGCTAGCTGGAGTGACGCCACCATTGTTGTAATGAATAATGACATCTTTAAGAGTTTTAAGACTGCCGTCATGCATGTATGGCGCTGTCAATTCGACATTTCGTAATGTTGGTGTTTTAAATGCGCCCATTTCGTCAATTTTTTTAGTGACAGCGAAACGGCCTAATTCGGATGATTTTTTATTGGTTAGTACCAGTACATCAACTTCACTGCCTGTATGCTTCGCTTTTAAATACGCCTTAGCTAATTTTGGAACATCATTCTGAATTTCATTAATACCTATTCCGATGTTATGAAAGCGGCTGTCAGTGAATATCGCATGATCCTGCTCAATGGTATGACAGGATACGCAACGTCCCTGGCCAATGAATAATTGAAATCCTCTTTTTTGTTGCTCAGTTAGCGCCTTGTTATCGCCAATAAAATAAAAACGGTCAAATGCAGAATTTCCTGAAATAATGGTTCGTTCAAAGCTTGCTATTGCCTTGGCGACATGGTCTATAGTGATTTGATTTTCGTTAATTCCAAAAACAGAGTTAAAAGCAGATTTGTAAGTTGGATCATTTCTAACGATAGAAATGATGGGTTCATGATTGGCAAGGCCATGTTCAACCGGGTTGATAAATGGTTGCTTGGACTGACCTTCAAGATCAGGTTCGCGGCCGTCCCAAAATTGAGATTTGTAAAATGCCGCATTGACGACAGTAGGCGCATTCCTGGTGCCAGTCAAATTATGATGGCCTAATGAAAATTGCAAACCATCAGTAAATGCTTTGTTTCTGACATGACAGTTAGCGCAGCTTACCGTACCATCAATAGAAAATCGCTTGTCATGAAATAACTTATCTCCAAGTGCTATTTTTTCAGGAGTTTGCAGATTATTTTGCGGGACAGGAACAGGAGGTAGCCCCAATAAAGGATTTTCATTATTCTGATTGGGTGATGAGTTCGATTGAGGTTGCGGGGTATCATCCAAAGCTGGATTTTTGTCAATTGATTTGGAACATGCGATTAATATCGTCACGCTCCATATTATCAAGAATAAAGATCGCATAAATGCCTCCGGGGTTTTGTTTGAGGATCAAGTTTCAAGTTGTACTATAGGTCTTGCTGTTCAATTAGTAAAATTGATTGAATTTATCGTGTCGATTGTTTATTTTAATCGTTGCTTCCCGAATTATTGATTTTCCTGAATTCAAGTAATAAGCGCATAACCCATTAAATTTTTCATATCGATACCCGTTAGCTCCTTAAACATTTCATAGGGTGTTTTAAAGCCCAAACATTTTCTGGGTCTGCTGTTGAGCTTATGAACAGCCTCCAGTACCTGCTTGGTGGTTACATCAAGCAGTTCCATAGCTTTTGGAAAATATTGCCGTAATAAGCCATTTGCGTTCTCATTCTGCCCCCGTTCCCAGGAATGATAAGGTTTGGCAAAATACGTGTCACACCCCAATGCCTTGGCAATGGTTTCATGGTGCGCAAATTCCTTCCCATTATCAAACGTGATGGTCACGACAAAGGCCTGGATAGGTGACAGTAATGACACCATGGCATCTGCCACAAAGTGAGCTTTTTTACCGGGTAAAGGCGCTGCCAGGCGGAGCTTTGATTTCCTGTCATCCAATGTAACAATCGCTCCTCTGTGATTTTTACCAATGATGGTATCAGCCTCCCAATCTCCAACACGCTCACGGTTATTAGCGGCTTGCGGTCGTTCTTCTATATCAACCCGATTAGGGATCCCTGTACGGTTGTGAGCAGCCCCATAACGTTTCCGATAGGTCTTATTTTGGTGTCTCAAATGCTTGTATAGCATGCCGCCCTCTCGTTTATTCGTCATGACATATTGATAGATGGTTTCATGATGCAGTCCAATGATGCCATCTACTTTTAAACGCCCTGCGATCTGTTCAGGACTCCAATCCTGCTCAAGGTAGCCAGTGATGATTTTCTTTATTTCCTCTGTCAATTTGACGGCTTTCGGTTTGTTTTCGTGCCGCTCACTCGCAAATCGCTCTGCCTGTTTGTGTCGGTATCCTCTTTGGCCTGTATTACGGCTTATTTCGCGTGAGAGAGTGCTTTGTGAACGGCGCAGCGCCTTCGCTATCTTATTCAATGATTTGCCTGCTCTCATTTCAATTTCGATATAATATCTTTCTTCAAGACTTAGGTGTTTGTAGCTCATTGTTAGCCTCTGTGAATAGCTTGGTAACTGTTTACATTGTACACCTGAGTCTTGATCCTAATACTAAGGTGTATTGCTTTCAGTAACATACAGAGGTTATGCACTTATTATACGAATCCAGGAGTATTAACAACAATGAATTATTAAATGAGCAACATCAGCGGTATCGTAAAATCAGCAAGAAATATCATGCGCCAGGACACCGGCACCGGCAGTGACGAACTGCGTATCCTGCAATTAGGCTGGATGCTGTTTCTAAAAATATTCAGCGACAAAGACAAAGAACTGGAACTCATACAAGACGATTACACCTCCCCCATCCCTGAAGCCCTGCACTGGGATGAATGGGCGGGTGATGACGAAGGCATGACCGGCGATGAACTGCTGGCCTTTGTCGATCAAACCCTGTTTCCCACACTCGGCAATCTTGATCTATCCGTTTATAAAGTCGGCACAACCGCCAGTCGTCGTGCCCTGTTGGTGCATGAAGTCTTTGCCAATAACTACAACTACATGAAATCTGGCATTCACCTGCGACAGGTGATTAACAAGCTCAACGAGATTGATTTTAACAACAGCAAAGACAAACAGGTATTCGGGCAAATTTACGAAACCTTTTTAAGTGAACTGCAAAGCGCCGGCACATTGGGCGAGTTTTACACGCCCCGCGCCATTACTGAACTAATGACCGAACTCACTGACCCCAAACTGGATGAAAAACTGCTTGATCCTGCCTGTGGCACGGGGGGATTTTTAACTGCCGTGCTGGAACACCTTAAAGCCACCGCCAGCACCGTTGCCGAGCGAGAAGCCTTGCAGCACAATGTGCTGGGCTGGGAATACAAACCCTTGCCCTACCTGCTGGGCAATACCAATCTGATCCTGCACGACATCAACACCCCCAATATTCAATTTGGCGATTCACTGGCAAAACCACTCAGCGAATACCGGCAAA
>JALSJK010000029.1 GCA_026989395.1 Methylomonas sp. | reverse complement strand
TCTGGATTCGGTTGTTATTGGAACACCAGCCGTTTGAGGTGTGGGGGGGTGAACAATTACGTGATTTTAATTTTGTCGATGATGTGGTTGACGCTTTTTTGATTGCTGCAACTTCTGATGAAGCGTATGGCCAGGTTTTTAATCTGGGCGCATCAGAAGTGGTATCGTTGAAAGATTTGGCTGGTTTATTGGTGGAACACTGTGAGGGTGAATTTTTAGTCAGGTCTTTTCCCGAGGAAAGAAAAAAAATTGATATTGGTGATTATTATTCAGATTATTCCTTGATACAAAAAAAACTCGGCTGGTCACCAAAAATTTCGCTTGAAAAAGGCATAAAAGAAACACTGGAATATTATAAAAGTAATAGGGATGAATATATCAAATGATACTTCAATGTAATCCTAAAGCTGGATATTTGGCCCACAAAAAAGAAATTGATGAGGCGTGTTTACGGGTTCTAGACAGTGGTTGGTATATATTGGGGGGCGAATGTCTGGCCTTTGAAAATGAGTATTCAAAATTTAATCAGACTGAATTTGCTCTGGGTGTGGCCAATGGAACTGATGCCTTGGAACTTGCTTTACGTGCTATTGGCATTACAGCAGGAGACCAGGTTGTTACTGTTTCTCACACGGCCGTAGCAACTGTTTCAGCAATTTCCAGGGTTGGAGCTGAACCCGTCTTTGTGGATGTTCTGGATGATTACACGCTTGATCCAGAGCAATTGGAAACGGTACTGAAGCAAATTGATGCAAAAGCAGTCATTGTTGTGCATTTATATGGTCAGCCTGCCGATATGGGTTTGATTATGCCTATTGCGAAGCAGTTTAATGTGCCTGTTATCGAAGATTGTGCGCAGGCGCATGGAGCTTTAATTAATAATAAAAAAGTGGGATCTTTTGGCATTGTCGGTTGTTTTAGTTTTTATCCAACAAAAAATCTAGGTGGCATTGGGGATGGCGGTATGCTGGTCACCAGTAACAAAGAAGTATATGAAGCAGCAAAAGTTATTCGCCAATATGGTTGGAAAGAACGGTATATTAGTGAGGTGCAAGGTATAAACAGCCGTCTGGATGAACTGCAGGCTGCCATTTTGCGGATAAAATTAAAATACCTTCAGCAGTCTAATCAGCAACGGCAGAAATTAGCCCAGTTTTATTTTGATAATTTATTTGATACGCATTTGTTTCTCCCCGCAAAGAGATCTGGCACAGAACATGTTTTTCATCAGTTTGTTGTTAGGACACAAAACCGTGATTATTTGCAATCTCGCTTAAGCGAAAAACAAATAGCAACTGCTGTTCACTATCCTAAACCAGTTCATCAACAGCCTGCCTATAATGACCCAAAATATTGCCCTTTGCCGTTAGTCAATACCGAAAGGCTTTGTTCACAAATATTAAGTTTACCAATGTATCCAGAACTATCCGAAAATGAAGTCGCTGCAGTCAGCGATGCAGTGAACAGCATTTTGTATTGAAACTCCCTACATAACTAATGTTCCATTTTTGTACTTATTTTGACAAGAATTATTTAACCAAAGGGTTGACGCTTTTCAAGTCTTTGAAAAAACATAGTGACTCATTCAGGTTATATGTTTTGTGTATGGATGATGAAACCCATCAGTTTATTCAGGCTTTAGAGGAACAATATAGCGAGTTGATAGCCATTGCCCTTAAAGATCTTGAAGCTTGGGATGATGAGCTGCTTGCTGCAAAGAAAAATAGAAGTCAGATCGAATACTATTTTACCTTAAGCCCGATTTTACCTCTTTATGTATTCAATTTATTCAATGATATTGATATTGTCACTTATCTGGATGCGGATCTGTATTTTTATTCCAACCCAAGGCAGATTTATGATGAGTTAGGAAAAAAATCAATTCTCATCATCGAGCATCGGTTTACGGAAGTATTAAAGAAATTTGAGAAAAATGGTCGCTTTAATGTTCAGTATCAAAGCTTTAGAAACGACAAACAAGGAGTTGCTTGTTTGGAGCGCTGGCGGATGCAATGCCTGGAATGGTGTCGTGATCGCCCGGAAAATGGCAAATATGCTGATCAAGGCTATTTGAATGAGTGGCCTGATCGGTATGACAAATTGGTTGTATCCCAACTAAAAGGAGCAGGAGCCGCACCCTGGAATATCGCACAATATGAAATTGAGATTAATAATGATGGTGTAACTGTTGATGATAGGCTATTGGTTTTTTATCATTTTCATTCAGTAAGGAAGCTTTTTAATTTGGTTTATACAACAGAGTTTGGTGTTTACAAATTAAACAAAAAGCAAAAAAATCTGATTCTTTTATACAAAAAATATCTTCTAGAATTGGAAAAAGTTTTTTTTGAATTTAAAGTCGAGAACATAGCCCCGGCAAGCCAGGAAATAAGATACAATAAATACCAGTTGCTATTGTTAATTAAATATATTTTGAAAAGAAATTTATTTTTAAAGCCTTAGCTTTTACCTGAATCCGTGATGAATCAAGAGCTTGCTTCCTGTGCCGTAGTGAAGTCACGGATTCAGGTTTCAGTTTAACTGTTTTCATTGCTAGTGAAAACCTAATCAGTTACTGATAGCCGCTAACTTTTTGGAATTTAACCTGTTTTGTTTCTATACCTAAAAGATCCAGTGAAAAAAGGATAATGAAGATCTTAATCTTTGGCCTTAATTATGCACCAGAACTCATTGGAACTGGTAAATATACTGGTGAATTAGGAGCTTGGCTATCTGAGCATAATCATGATGTTAGAGTTATTTGTGCGCCGCCATATTATCCCGATTGGAATGTTAGTGCTGGTTATAAAGCGTGGTGTTACCGTTCTGAAATTGAAGAGGGTGTTAAAATTTTCAGGTGTCCATTATTTGTACCCAAAAGACCCAGTGTTTTTTTGCGTTTGCTTCATTTAATTAGTTTCTCTGTTTCGAGTATGCCACTTTTATTTTTTCATATTTTTTGGAAACCAAACATTGTCATTACCATTGAACCTACCTTGTTTTGTGGCCCAGGAACATTGCTTTTGGCGAAATTATCAGGGGCTAAAAGTCTGCTTCATATCCAGGATTTCGAACTGGATGCAATGTTAAAACTTGAGATGGGAAAACATGGTTTTTTTACTCGCCTAGGTTATAAAATAGAATCATGGATTATGAGAAACTTTGATGCTGTTTCAACTATTTCTCATAGTATGGTTAAATCGGCAAAGAATAAACTCAATGGTTCGAATACCCCAATTTTTTATTTTCCTAATTGGGTTGACGTCGATTATATTAGGCCAAGTATGGATGATGATTTTTTTCGGCAGAAATGGGGTATTTCGGCTGATAAAAAAGTGGTTATTTATTCTGGAAACTTGGGTGAAAAACAAGGTTTGGAAATGGTTTTGGAAGCTGCCAGCAGGCTTTCTAGCGATGAAGATGTAATTTTTCTATTAGTAGGGTCGGGTGCGGCTAAAGATCGTTTAGTAAACCTAGCCAGACAAATGGGGCTAACAAATGTTGAATTTCATCCAGTTCAACCTTATCGTCAGTTGCCTGCATTAATGGCCATAGGCGATATTTTTTTGGTTGTACAAAAAAAAGGGGTGGCTGATGCGGTATTGCCATCAAAATTGACCACAATTCTTGCAGCAGGAAAAAATGCATTAATTACAGCTGAAAAAGAGACCGAATTAGGGCTTCTATGTGAAAAATATCCCGGTATTGCTAAGCGTGTTGTTCCTGATGATGCAGGCAGTTTCACTGATGCCCTAGAAGAAATGTTGCAAGAAATTAACGCCAAAAATTCCAACATTAACCAAGTGGCTAGAAAATATGCCGAAAATTTTTTGGACAAAGAAAAAGCGTTAGGAGATTTTTCCCGCAACTTGAATTTATTAGCGGCAAAAAATTGATTTATACAATAGTTGTTGTTTGTATTAAAAATTAAAAAACGGCATAAATTACGGAGTTTGTCAGCATGATTTTTGTAACAGGTGGTGCGGGTTTTATTGGTTCCAATTTTATTTTGAATTGGATCAAAAGCAATGCTGAAGAGGTTGTTAATTTAGATAAATTAACTTACGCCGGCAACCTGGAAAATTTGGCTTCTGTACAAGCTAATTCCAAGCATATTTTTATTGAGGGAGATATTGGTGACTTAGAATTGGTCACTAAATTGCTGGATAAATATCAACCAAGAGCAGTGATTAATTTTGCCGCTGAATCCCACGTTGATCGTTCTATCCATACGCCAGAGGCATTTGTAAAAACCAATATGCTAGGTACATTTTGGTTGTTGGAGGCGGTCAAAAACTATTGGAACAGGCTCGATGAAATTGCGAAAAATAATTTCAGGCTTCTGCATGTTTCAACGGATGAAGTTTATGGAACATTGGATAAGCAAGCTCCGGCTTTCAATGAAGAAAATCGTTATGAACCGAATAGCCCGTATTCGGCCAGTAAAGCAGCGAGTGATCATTTGGTTCGTTCTTATCACCATACCTATGGTTTGCCTGTCTTGACTACTAACTGTTCTAACAATTATGGCCCTTTTCAATTTCCTGAGAAATTAATCCCACTAATGATAGTAAATGCACTAGAGGGAAAATCATTGCCAATTTATGGTGATGGCCAGCAAATTCGAGACTGGCTTTACGTTGAGGATCATTGTGTGGCAATCTGCAAAGTTTTAGAATCTGGCAGTGTGGGAGAAACTTACAATATAGGAGGTTGGAACGAAAAGCCTAATCTTGATATTGTTCATGAAGTTTGTTCAATTCTGGATGAGTCAAAACCACGTTCAGATCAGAAAAGTTATCGAGAACAAATAACTTATGTGAAAGATCGTCCTGGCCATGATCGCCGCTACGCTATTGATGCCAGAAAGATTGAACGCGAGTTAAACTGGAAGCCGGCAGAAACTTTTGAAACTGGTATTCGCAAGACGGTACAGTGGTATTTGGAAAATTGGCAATGGATTGCAAATGTACAATCTGGCGTTTATAGGGATTGGGTTGAAAAAAACTACGTTGGCCGCACTTGATGAGGATATTGTTGCTTGGGAAAAATGGTCAGCTTGGATGGGAGTTACAACGCAGTCTATTACCCTTAGGGGAGGTGATTGCTGTAGCAAGAGATGGTCAGAATTTTTGTGGCGATCTAATGAATTTAAAAGGTTTAGCTAATACAGTAAAGAAAATAAGACCCGATGTTATTGTTAATGCTGCCGCCTATACTGCTGTAGATCAAGCGGAAAATGAAGCTGATTTAGCGCGTATTATTAATTCTGATGCACCAGAAGTTTTGGCAAAAGAAGCAAAAATATTAGATGCTTTACTTATCCATTTTTCGACGGATTATGTTTTTGACGGCCAGGGTGATCATGCCTGGTTGGAAACAGATGCAACTAATCCTCTGAATGTTTATGGTGTAACAAAACTAGCTGGCGAACAGGCAATACGAAATATAAACTGTAAGCACTTAATATTTCGTACTAGCTGGGTATTTAGTCCCCGGGGCAATAATTTCGCAAAAACCATGTTAAGACTGGCCCAAGAGCGAAACAGTCTAACGGTTATTGATGATCAATATGGTGCCCCGACTGGGGCGGAATTACTTTCAGATATAACAGCGCATGCTATTCGAACTGTGCTGCAACAATCCGGTTTAGAAGGGTTGTATCATGTTGCTGCTGCTGGTGAGACTAGTTGGTATCATTATGCACGATTTATTGTCGATTCTGCGTTAAAAGCAGGGGTAAATTTAAAAATCAAACCTGATCAAATAAAGTCGGTTCCCAGTGAGGCATTTCATGTCGCTGCGAAGCGGCCAAAAAATTCGCGTTTGAATACAGCAAAACTCGAAAAAGCGTTCAATCTCAAAATGCCGCATTGGAAAACCGGAGTTTCCCGAATGTTGACTGAAATTATAGAGAACAAGTTATGACACAACGCAAAGGCATCATTTTGGCCGGTGGTTCTGGAACGCGGTTATATCCAGTCACCCAGGTTGTTTCCAAACAATTATTACCCATTTATGATAAGCCAATGATTTACTATCCCCTCAGTACATTGATGTTGGCTGGAATCAGGGATATTTTGATTATCAGTACGCCACAAGATACTCCTCGTTTTCAAGAGTTATTAAAAGATGGCGCTGATTGGGGGCTTAATTTACAATATGCAGTGCAACCAAGCCCTGATGGATTGGCGCAAGCGTTTATAATTGGAGAGCAATTTATTGGCAGCGATCCTTCCGCATTGATGTTGGGGGATAATATTTTTTACGGACATGATTTGCACTTGGTTTTAGAACGCGCAGCAAATCAAACTGATGGCGCTACTGTTTTCGCCTATCGTGTTAATGATCCCCAGAGGTATGGCGTTGTCGCGTTCGATGGGCTTGGCAAAGCCACCGCACTTGAAGAAAAACCTCAAAACCCCAAAAGCAATTATGCAGTGACTGGATTGTATTTTTATGATAACCAGGTTGTTGATATCGCTAAAGATCTTAGGCCATCCGAACGGGGGGAGCTGGAAATCACGGATGCAAACCGGGTTTATCTGGAACAAAAACAATTAAATGTTGAAACTTTAGGGCGTGGATATGCCTGGTTAGACACCGGCACACATGAAAGTATGAATGAGGCAAGCTTATTTATTCAAACAATCGAACATCGACAGGGATTAAAAGTAGCCTGCCCTGAAGAAATTGCTTATCGAAACGGTTTTATTGATGCGGAAAAACTGGAACAATTAGCGAAGCCTCTTGAGAATAACGGTTATGGAAAGTATTTACAGCAATTATTAAGAGAAGATATTATTTAATGAAAGCAACGCCTACTGCTATTCCAGATGTTATCCTATTAGAACCAAAAGTCTTTGGTGATAATAGAGGTTTTTTCTTTGAAAGCTTCAATCAGAAGCAATTTGAAGAGGCAACAGGACAAAAAGTGCAATTTGTTCAAGATAACCATAGTCGATCCTCAAAAGGAGTGTTAAGAGGATTGCATTATCAAATTAAACACCCCCAGGGTAAGCTGGTTCGCGTAGTTCGAGGTGCCGTTTATGATGTGGTAGTTGATATTAGGAGATCTTCGCCGACTTTTGGGCAGTGGGTGGGGGTGGAGTTAAATGAAGAAAGTCATCGTCAACTTTGGATTCCTGTTGGTTTTGCACATGGCTTTGTTGTTTTAAGCGATTCTGCAGATTTCCTTTATAAAACGACTGACTATTACGCGTCTGATTTTGAAAGATGTATTATATGGGATGATCCTGAAATCAATGTTGATTGGCCATTAAAAGTACAACCATTAGTGTCAGCTAAAGATAAACTCGGCTCGCCATTTTCTAATGCAGAGGTGTTTTCTTGAATCCACATATGCTGTATTCTACTTCTCCAGTATTTTTGGAGAAGAGTCTTTTGTTTTCATTGCATTGTCAGCTGATAAACCATGTGGTCGTTGGATGTTTAAAAACCCGATTATGGGTAAACTTTTAGTCTTTTATTTTTTTGCTTATGTTTTCTGTCTATATATTTGTTATTTCAGTCGTATTTAAAACCAGGTGGGACATTAGCGGTTTATGAAACTCATCACAAATGTTTATGGCTTTCTGTCTAAAACAGAGTTAGCACACCTGTGTGTTAATGGTAGTCAAATATAACAATGAATGAAATTTAAGTAATGCGACACTTTTCTACCTCGCCTAAAGCAATGCTGAAAAGCTTTATCAAGAACAGGTCTCTTATTTATCAAATGAGTAAACGTGAAGTGATTGGTCGTTATAAAGGTTCAGTTATGGGGTTGCTATGGTCATTTTTTAATCCAGTCCTGATGCTGATAGTTTATACCTTTGTGTTTAGCGTAATTTTTAAGGCGCGCTGGCCGGGTGTGACTAATAATCTTGAATTTGCAGGTATTTTATTTTCAGGATTGATTGTCTATACATTATTTTCTGAATGTATATCCAGAGCGCCTAACTTGATTCTCAGTAATGTAAACTATGTAAAAAAAGTAGTGTTCCCATTAGATATATTTCCTTGGATAGCATTAGCTTCCAGTCTATTCCATGCTTTCATTAGCATTGCGGTTCTTCTGGGCTTCATGTTACTTTTGAGGGGGGCAATACCTTGGACGGCCCTGTTTTTTCCTCTAATTATACTTCCTTTACTATTACTAGTAATGGGTATCTCCTGGGTGCTTACATCACTTGGAACCTTCATTCGTGATATAGGGCAGGGCATTGGAATTATTATGATGGCAATGATGTTTCTGAGCCCCATTTTTTACCCTGCATCTGCTTTTCCGGTATCGTATCGTATGTTCTTTTACTTAAACCCACTAACGTTTATTATTGAACAGTCGCGGGCAGTATTATTATGGGGTGAATTGCCTGATTGGACAGGGTTAGGCGTGTATTTTATGGTGAGTTTGTTTATCGCATGGTTGGGTTTTGCCTGGTTCCAGAAAACACGAAAGGGGTTTGCCGATGTCCTCTGATATTGCGATTCGAGTTCAGAATGTTACCAAGGCTTATCAGATTTATGACAAGCCACAGGATCGGCTTAAGCAGAGCCTGTGGCGTGGTCGTAAGCAGTTCTATCGAGAATTCAAGGCATTGGATAATGTGTCCTTTGAAGTCAAAAAAGGTGAAACCGTTGGTATTATCGGGCGTAATGGCTCGGGAAAATCGACCTTGCTTCAAATTATTTGCGGCACACTTGCGCCCTCATCCGGCACAGTTGAAGTCAATGGTCGCGTAGCTGCCTTGTTAGAATTGGGTGCAGGCTTTAACCCAGAATTTACGGGTAAAGAAAATGCCTATATGAATGCCACTATTCTTGGTTTATCAAAAGAAGAAATAGATGCCAAGTATGATGAGATTGTTGCTTTTGCGGATATTGGAGATTTTGTCGATCAGCCCGTAAAGACATATTCCAGTGGGATGTATGTTAGGCTGGCATTTGCAGTAATTGCGCATGTGGATGCAGACATTTTGGTTATTGATGAAGCGTTGGCTGTAGGCGATGCAATTTTTACTCAGAAATGCATGCGTTTTTTGCGCCGGTTCATGGGAAATGGAACGGTATTGTTTGTTAGTCATGATACAAATGTAATAAATAATCTATGCCAGCATTCTGTCTGGCTATCCCATGGTACTAAGCGGATGTTTGCTGATGCCGAGTCAGTAAGTAAGGCTTATTTGCAGTATTGTAATCAGAAACTTTATGGCGAAAGTATTAAGCTCAGTTCTGTAAATAACCTCAAAGAGCATGATCTAAAAAACAGTGATGCTGTGAAAAAAGAAGATGTCAGAATAAGCTTTTTCGAGGACATAACTAATTCTGACGGTTGGAAAACGGGAGTAGCTGATATTGTTGGCGTTGAAATGATGTCTCTCGATGAAAAACCAATCATGCTAATCGAGGGCGGGGAAAAAGTTATTTTGAAAATTTGCGTACATGTACATCAAAGCCTATCTAGTCCTATCATTGGTTTTTTTGTAAAGGATAAACTGGGTCAGTCATTATTTGGTGAACATACATATACTTATATTCAGCCGCCTTGTTCAGCTCATTCCGGAGAAATCCTTGAGGCAAGATTTATTTTTAACTTACCGCTGTTTCCAAATGGTGATTATTCAATGACCGTTTCTATTGCGGATGGAGACCCAAACAATCACACACAACACCACTGGTTACATGATGCGGTGATTATTCATGTCCAGTCTAATAAACTACGTTACGGACTGGTCGGAATTCCTTTTGAATCAGTCACAATGATAAAATACGAAAAGCTTAATGAATAAGATGAAGAGCAGTGTCAACGTGCCGGTTTTTGTTTCATCAGATTCCAGAGTATCAGTTGGAAATTTCACCTACGGCAATCCGCGTCTAATGATATGGTCAGAAAATGAACGTATAGAGATTGGTTCATTTTGCTCAATTGGTGATAATGTAACAATTTTTGCAGGAGGTGAACATAACTCTCACTGGGTTACAACTTACCCTTTAAGGATCGCTTTTGGTGATAATTTAGCCAATAAAGATGGTCATCCGGCCAGTAAGGGGCCGACAAGGATTGGACATGATGTGTGGATAGGATTTGGAGTCACTGTTCTTTCTGGAGTAACAATTGGTAATGGTGCAATACTCGGTGCCTGCTCTGTAGTAACAAAAGATGTTCCTCCTTATCATATTGTGGTTGGAAATCCCGCTAGGTCGATCAGGCAGCGATTCTCGGATAAACACATTAAGAAATTAAGCGATATTCAGTGGTGGAACTGGCCTATCGAAAAGATAAAGAAAAATAGTCATTTGCTTTGCGATTCAAATATAAATGAATTTATCAGGAAGTTTAGTTAAATGCCCTATAAAAAATTAGTTAATTCATCCATGCTCATCAATCCTGACCGAGTGACATTATCGGCATGGACAGGCCATATACCGTTTGCTGTTACGCTGATAACTAAATTAAAACCAAGAATATTTGTTGAATTGGGAACCCATACGGGAAATTCTTATTTGGCCTTTTGCCAGGCCGTAGAAGAAAAGAAATTAGATACTAAATGCTATGCCGTAGATACATGGGCTGGTGACGAACATTCTTTCCATTATGGAGAAGATGTGTTCCGAGACCTTAATGAATATCATAAAAACCGTTATGCAAGATTCTCCACGTTGATGCGAATGACTTTTGATGCAGCAACATCGTATTTTAGTGATGGAACTATTGATCTTTTACATATAGATGGACTGCACACTTATGAAGCCGTTAAACACGATTTCGAAATGTGGTTACCAAAAATGTCGGAGCGTGGTGTTATCCTATTTCATGACACTAATGTCAGGGAGCGTAATTTCGGTGTTTTCAAATTTTGGGAGGAAATACAACCTCTTTACCCTCATATAGAATTCGATCACTCATTTGGCCTTGGGGTTCTGTTTGTTGGTAAAAAATCATCAAATAAAATAAAGAACCTCATATCCGAGTGGGGTGACAAGAGGGTGAAAAAGTTATTTGCTTTTCTGGGTGAACGACTTATACAAAAGTACGAAATCACTGCCCTGAATCAAACAGTTGTGGAGCAGGATGTAAGGATTGAGGCGCTTTCAACTGAACTCAAGAGTACATTGGACATGATGGGCGAACGCGATGAGCAGATCACTGCCCTGAATCAAACAGTTGTGGAGCAGGATGTAAGGATTGAGGCGCTTTCAACTGAACTCAAGAGTACATTGGACACGATGGGCGAACGCGATGAGCAGATCATTTTTCTTAGGCGTACCATAGACGAACTGGAGAAGGGTGTAGTCGAGCGTGAAAATGTAATCAGTGAATATAAAATGTCTACTTCTTGGCGGGTTACGCTTCCATTTAGGTATGTTGGGTACAAGTATAGATTCGTCCAAAAAATAATTAAGTCGGCTTTTAAAGCAATACTGAATATCCCGGCAGCAATTTCATTGTGGGGAGTAAGGGGGGTAAGCGTTAAAGTGATTCGTAGGTTCCGTGAGGGGGGGTGGCGAATGTTATTGGGCCGTTCCAATGCTTTTCACCTACTGAATACGCAATACTCGCCCAACAAGCAAATAGTAGAGCAGTTTCAAAAAACAGTTGCGGTGTCCAAAAAAAGTGATGAGCAACAATCTTTAGCTGTCCATACCAATGTTCAATCATCGTCTGGTCTTCGTACTATCGTTTGCATCATTAATGAATATGATTTGATGACTCAACTATACCGAGTGATCAATTATTCAGAAGCATTGATGACAATGGGATATAACTATCAGATTATTAGTGAAAACGAAGTTACTGATAATTTAACCATAGATGCAGATATCTTGGTGCTTAATCGTATTGTCTGGACATCAGCCATTGATGCGTTGATACAGCAATTTAAAAAATTAGAACGTCCAGTGATCTTCGATATTGATGACTTTGTATTTGACTCATCTCAGATTGACCTTCTTCGGGCAACCAATGGAGGTTGTGATAGCCTCAGACAGCAATTTCTATCATTTATGGATGGAATTTCCAAAACCATGAGCTTATGCGATACGGTTACCGTTTCAACTTTTGCGCTCAAGGAGGAGGTAGAGAAAGTCGGAATGTCTGCATATATTTTGCCAAACAACATTGGTAAGAAACAAATTGATCTAGCTAGGCAGATTACAATAGAAAAGACTGCGAATCCAACCATAAAAAGAATAATCCGAATTGGATATTTCAGTGGTACTAAAACGCATGAAGAGGATTTTGCAGAGTGTGCGGATGCTTTGCTATCTGTGCTCTTAGACTGCTCCGATGTTGAGCTGTTAATCGTTGGCCACCTTGATCTTCCCACCAGTTTTAATGAAATCGAACATCGCATATTTCGAAAACCATTGATGCCGTATAACGATATGCTTAGGGAATTGGCTACCATAGATATCAATCTTGCACCGCTTGAATTAAACAATGCTTTTACTGATTGCAAAAGTGAACTGAAGATATTTGAAGCGGCACTGTTTGGTATTCCTACCATTGCTTCTCCCACTACGACCTTTTCAGCGACGGTTGCGCATGGCCGTACCGGTTTCCTGGCTGCTTCCATGGAGGAATGGCGTAAAGCACTCATGCTTCTCGTAAGAGACAAAGAACTGCGTTTTCAAATAGGAGAAGCAGCCAGTAACGAAATTGCCCCCCGATATTTCATTGATACCACAGTCAATAAAGCAAAAATAATTTACGAGGCTGCGTTAACAAAATCGTTGCGCCAAAAATTTGATCCAGAACAATTTTCATTGCCGACGGAAGATCGACCATTGGTTACTGTTGTTTCAATTCTCTATCGGAAAGCGAGAGAAGTTCGTTATTTCCTTGAATCGCTCAGACGCCAGGATTTCCCGGGGAGAATCGAAATAATCTTAGTTGATGATCAGACACCTGATGAGTCTGTTGCTGTTGTTGAGGATTATAGAAAATGGATGAGAGATACACATGGCGCAGGTGGTCGAATTGATATCCAGATATTAAGTAATAAAATTAACATTGGGAATTGCGGCAGTAGGAATCTGGCAATTAATGAAGCTCGTGGAGATATTGTCATAGTTGTAGATGCGGACTGCATGATTAATCGCTCTTTTCTTTCTTACCATTACAATGCATTTTTAAAGGGTGATAGCGATGTCGCTATCGGGCCAATCAATATAGAAACACATGATAGACCACCGTTGTCTGTTCTTGGACAACACGAGGCCGCGATATCTCTTGCAGAAATTGAGAGCCTCCCACAAGACCCCATAAACCAGGCAAGTTTTGTGAATTGTATTACGCGCAATTTTTCAATTCGGCGTACTTTTCTTAAAGATGTTCTTCAAGCCCCACTGTTTGATGAATCATTCAGCTATTCCTCTGATCCCCAGTCAGGTTTTGGTTGGGAAGATGTTGAAATGGGCTATCGCCTCTATGTGTCTGGGGCTCGTATTAAATATTTACCGGATACCGTATCTATTCATGTTTCCCATGAGTCTTCTGCCAACGAGTCCGAGAAACCATTACGTTCCTTACGGAACTTTCGCAGGCTATTTAACAAGCACCCAGATATTTTGTTAGCATCCCGGCAATGGAGCATAAAGACATATGAAGCAATACTTGCCTGGGCACGCTCAGTTGGAGCGGATTTGAATAACAATGTTGACTATCAATGGCTGGAAAAGCGTTTTCTCCGCTATAGGCAAGCGCCAATTATTATTGATAAACACAAAAAATTACGGGTGCTGACATATCGTTGGCATGTCCCGCATCAGTATGAATTATATAAAACAGGCCACGAATTTACGCTATTGACAGGTTGTGGTACGGCATTATGTGATTATTGGGAATTTGGTAAGCGTCCAATGCCTAAGAATTGTTGTATGAAGTCTGTTGATCAAGTTGATATGAAAGACTTCGATTTGGCCATACTCCATTTTGATGAAAATGTATTACGACCAGATCTGTGCCAGGGCAAGGTGCCATCAGATTGGGGAGAAACGTTTCGCTGGTTCATTGATAATGTTGATTTGCCTAAGGTGGCTATTTGCCATGGAACACCGCAATTCATTGGCCAGTATGATGGTGCGTATAAAGAACATGACTTGGGCCAAGTATTGGACGATGAGCGTATGGCTTTGTTCAATATTCTTGATGATATTCCAGTGGTTTGTAACAGTTACCAGGCAGAATCAGAATGGGGATTTCAAAACAGCAGGACAATTTGGCATGGATTTGATCCGAGCGAATTTTCCCCGGGGCATTATTGTAATGACGGTGTTTTGGTTATGCAGCATGCAGCATTACTCAATCGCCCTCATTATAACGGTTTATTTGTTTATGAGGATGTTAAACAGTCATTGAATGGGCGAGTGGCTTTGGATTGTCTTCATGCACCTGATCCATCAGAACTGTATAAGTTCGACACTAACAATTGGGCTGTTGCAAAGTATCAGAACTATGTTCGTGAGATGGGCAAGTATAGTGTTTATCTTAATACGACAATTCGTTCACCAATGCCAAGATCGCGTGGTGAAGCCATGATGGCTGGTTTAATATCAGTTTCGCTCCAAAACCATGATGTGGATATGTTCATTAAGAATGGTATTAATGGCTTTTATGCAAATTCATCAGAAGAACTTGCGGAACAAATTATTTGGCTTTCAGAACATCCTCTTGCGAGGGAAAAAATAGCTCGAGAATCTCGTAATACTGCGATGAATATTTTTAACCAAGATAGATACTTGTCAATTTGGAACCAACTTCTCAGCAATATTTTGATTGGCGAGGTCAACTGATTATGTGCGGATTTGCTGGGATTATCTGGAAAAATGGTAAAACATCAAAAGATACCTCTGAGTTTCTTACATGCATGGATTCAATGCTGTACCATCGCGGACCTGACGATGGAGGCAATTATGTTGGTAAAGGATTTGCCGTTGCTCACAGGAGGCTGTCAATTATCGATGCTAATCATGGACATCAGCCAATGGTATCTGATAATGGAAGGGTTGGAATAGCATATAATGGTGAAATTTATAATTTCCGCCAGATAAGAAGGGAGCTTGAAGAACAGGGATATAAATTTCAAACAGACTGTGATACTGAGGTTTTTCTTACCCTTTTTCTGCGGGATGGCGAAGCCTGTTTTGATAAATTAGATGGGATGTTTACTGCGTTTATATGGGACTTTCGCATTCATGAAAACGGGCGGTTTTACCTTGTTAGAGATCAACTTGGAATAAAGCCTTTATATTTATATGAGGATGAGAGTAAATTCGCATTTAGCAGTGAATTACTACCATTACTGAAGATTGAGGGCCTGGATCTTGCTCCAGATCCGGTTGGCTTGGTTTCATATCTTACATATCGTTACACTCAGGCACCGTATACGCTGTTTAAAAATATCAAAAGAGTGGAAGCTGGAACCTATGTGCATATTCACCAAGGCCGATCTTCCAAGTGGAGGTTTTGGGATTTGCCGTTAAATGACAATAGTTGCGAATTGAACGAAGATGAGGCAGCGGCTGAATTGAAAAGGCTGCTTCGGGAATCAGTAGCTCAGAAACAGATGTCTGATGTCCCAGTTGGTCTCCTTCTTAGTGGTGGATTAGATTCAAGTGCAATTGCTGTCCTCTGCGCTGATATCGGAGTTTCTTTAACATCATTTAATATCGGTTTCCCTGATTTGAATGAGTTTTCTTATTCTAAAGCTGTTGCTAAAAAATTTAATCTACCACATTTTACGGTTGAGACTTCTCTAGAAGAGATTACTGCCCAGTTTGAACGGGTTGTGGCGGCTCTAGATGAACCCATCGCTGACCCCGCTTGTTTTCCTCTCCATATTCTTTGCAATTCTATAAAAGAGCATGTTACTGTTGTTTTATCGGGTGAGGGGAGTGATGAGATGCTTGGCGGTTATCCGCAGTACAGACATGTATTGGAAACCCCACCGTCGCCTCAACGGGAAAAGTTTGAGCAGTTCCTGAATTTTAGTTGGTATTTCGGTCAACACGACATGCCTGTTAAACGATGTGTACCAGTGTCGCGACTTTATTTGCAGAGAATTTATTTTGAAGAAAGATCGTTGCTTGATGGTATGCTTGCGTATGATCTCAAAACATGGCTTCCTGAAAATCTAATGGCAAAGGCAGATAAAGTACTTATGTCTCATTCTTTAGAAGGCAGGTTTCCGTTTTTGTCTCCAAAGATCCTGAAATTCGTGTCTAGCCTTCCTGAGGATTTTAAACTGGGTTCGAGTGATGGAAAGGCGGTGCTCCGCCGAGCATTTGCCAACGACCTTTCGAAATCAGTTTTGACTCGTCCGAAGATGGGATTTTCAGTTCCTGTGAATGATCTCCTATTGCAAATGAAAGAACGATTATATAGTTTGCTTAATCCAGAAGAAAAGGGAATATTTGCTGACTTGATTGATTATAAGATGCTAAGGCAGGACTTCGATGATCATTTTTCTGGCCAACGGGAGAATTCCCTATGGTTATGGACGATCTTCGTCCTTTTGCAGTGGCAGAGCCTGGTTTTTGACTAAAAATGGAGTTGAAGATATGAGTTGTAAGGGTAGAAAGAACATTCCAATGGATAATAAGATGCTTCTTGAAATGCAAAGTGCTTCAAGAGACGATATTGGAAGCTTTTTCTGTGCTGGAGAAGGCTTAGAGATTGGTGCTGGTTCACGTCCAACAAAAGTTTCGCCAGGTGCAATTATACATTATGCAGATAAACGCACCCCAGATGAACTGAAAACCTATTTTGCATCAGATGATATTGTAAACGTTGAGAGTTTATCATCCTTTAGCGGAAGAAAATTCGATTTTGTTATTGCCCATCATGTGCTTGAGCACAGTGCAAATGTAATTCAAACTTTAATTGATTGGATATTCCTCCTTAAAAATGGAGGAACCCTATACATTAGCCTGCCCAATAGGCACATCACTCCTGATGCTGCTCGTTTACTAACTCCACCGACACATTTTTTGTTAGATTATATATATCAAGCAACTGAAGATGATTATGAGAGTCGTGAACATATCTGTAGCTTTCTTTGGGGTTGGATAGATGTAGGTGGCTTGCAAGGAAAAACCAAGCTTGAGTCAGCAGAGTGTGTTGCTTCTGCATTGAATAGTGAGACAAATGATTTACATTGGCATACCTTTAATATTGATACTTTTAATTTTGTCGTGAATATGGCTGCCATCCTTTCTGGATATACAATGGAACTTTTGCTTTCCCAAGATGGTTTTAACAATCAGGATGAACATAGATTGGTCTGCAAAATGACGAAAAATTCTGGGAAAAAGCCAAAGGAAATAATGGACTTATTAGATATCCATAAGCGTCTCCGCAATGTTATAAATGATGTTGCTCTTGAAAACATGGAAGGTAAAGCGACCTATGCATTGTCTAAGGGAAATAAGGGGAAAATTTTTGCCATTGAAAAGGGCAAGATGCGTTGGATTAGATCGCCACGCACGCTTGATGAGAGAGGACTAAACGGAGTTGATTATACTTATTTTGAAATAAGTGGGGCGCAACAAAACCTCATTGGCAAAGATATTACTGATTATCTTCCGGACAGGCGTTTGGCCATTATAGAACGTCTGCATGGAAAGGAAAAAGACATTGGTATTGAACTTTCTCCAGGTGCAATACCAATTATCGAGAAGAGTAAATTTAATGTGGTCTATGTTGATAAATTTGATCATGCTATTAATGCAGACTCCTATCTTCAGGGGAAGCCGGTTTCCATAGACTTTCTACTAGGCGGCAAGTTGCTTGATGAAGTTCTGGAGCATAATAAATATGGATTCTTGGTCTCAAGTCACGTCATTGAGCATATCCCCGACTTCATACAGTTTTTCAAATCTGCTGCAACTATTCTTGAAAATGGTGCCAGATTAGTAATGTACGTTCCAGATAAACGTTATACTTTTGATGTATTACGCAAACCTTCTTCAATAAAAGATATCGAACAAGCTCACAGGCTACGACTCCGTCACCCTTCCCGTTCCATGGCTAAAGATGTATACATTAACTCAGATTTCAAAGCAGATGCGGAGAAACTGTGGGGCAAATCTTACACCCCTATGCCATCCTACGAATACCATCAGGCGCTGACGATTTCAAAAGGGATGGAGTTAGAAAGCGCAGATTTGCATTGCTTTACATTCACACCGGAATCATTCAAGACATTGATTAATCATGTCATTGAAGAATATATACCTGATTTTGAAGTTCTTGAAATAACAGAAACAGGTTATGGGCAAAATGAATTCATTGTTGATCTTATCCTGAAAAAATAATTGTTTAGAAACTATGTTGTATAAAGGAATGAAGTGGATGCCGGGGTAGAAACAATTCAACGCTGTTTCCCCCGGGATCCTAGTAATTTTTGCACATTGTTTAACAATGTACGGCTTTTATTTATCAGTTATGGTTTTTATATATAAATTAGCAGTGTTTTTTTGAGGATCTATGGTATCCCAATATTGTGAATAAACCAGTTGAAAGCATCCAAAATGCTGCCGGTAATGGTACAGGGGCCTGGCCAATGATTTCATCGGCTGAATGTAATGTAAATTCTACGCGTAGTCCGGTAGGGTTGTCAGTTTCAGTGAATGGGAGGGGAGCATTGTTTAGTTTAAAATACAATGAGTTAAGTCCGTCAATAAAACCTGAATTAAATTCAAAAGAGGTATCTAGCGCAGTAAAATCTCCTCGATTGGGGAAAAGAAAAGAATCAGCATCAGGATTGCCATTCAATAAGACACCGATTCCTGCATTATCGGATGTCCATACTCCACCTAATTGTGCTGTATTTGGGTCGAAGCCAGTCAAATCAAAAGTGGTTTTGTAAATATAATCGCCAGGTGCGACGTTGGCTTGTGTTGAAGGGGTAATCCATGCTGACGATGAATTATCCTCTAGCCAAGGTCCAACAGGATAACCGCCAGAAGATTTAAAAACTACAGGACTAATTGTAACAATTGGCCCAGAGATTAGTTCATAATTAGAATCAGTAGAGCCATGTTGTTGAACATTTCCATTGCTATCAACACCCGTATTAAAAATTTGAAATTCAGCAACACCAGCATCAGCAATAATTGGCGCAAGAGTGAGTAATAAAATTCTAAAATGTTTTGATCTTTTCATAATATAATTCTCCGTTATTGATGACTATCGAAAGCCTATAAGATACTTGACAAAATAGGTATAAGCTATTGTACATAAGTACTAATCTAAAATGAACAATAAAAATCCGAAAAAGAAAGATCAAGTGGATATTTTATTGTCTACATATAATGGGCTTCCTTATCTAGCTGATTTTTTGCAATCGATACGTTCACAAACATTTGGCGCATGGAATTTGATTGTTAGAGATGATGGGTCCAGTGATCAAAGTGTTGATTTTTTGGATGACTTTAGGGGTTGTTATATAAATAGAGTTGAGATTTCAATTGGTAAGAACAACCTGGGAATAATTAATAGTCTAAACGAAATTTACAAATTATCGAAGTCCCCTTATGTTTTGTTCGCTGATCAGGATGATGTTTGGTGTGAACAAAAAATTGAATTATCTCTTGAAAAAATCAAGGTATTTGAGAGAGATCTGGGTAAGGATGTGCCAATTGTTGTTTTTTCAGATATGGAAGTTACAAACGAAAAGTTGGATTTAATTTCTCCTTCTTTTTTATCATACATGAGTTTAGATCCGGACTGGTCTCAGCAATTAAAAAACCTTCTAGTACAGAATGTTGCATCAGGTTGCTCTATGATGATGAATCGTGCTTTATTTGAAAAAGCCTTTCCAATTCCATCAAATGCAATTATGCATGATTGGTGGGTTATGTTAGTTGCTTCTGCCTTTGGAAAAATAGTTTATTTGAATGAAGCTACACTAAAATACCGGCAGCATTCGAATAATACAATTGGAGCAAGACCTATAGGTGTTTCGTTAGGGTGGAAATTACTACTTGATAATCCTGGTTTTATTCACGACAGAATTTATTCAACTCAACGACAGGCTAGAGAGATGATAAGAAGGTATAAAGGTCAACTTAGGCCTTCTGATAGAGAGCTGGTAAAAAACTATGCTTATCTATCAAGGAAGAATTTTTTTAATAAATGGTGGGTAATTATCAGATACCGGTTTCATAAAAGTTCTTTGGCAAAGTCAATTGTGTTTTATTGGTTAGTTTGATTTTGAAATGGCTTTTTAAATTCGCCGGTCTGAGCGAGTATTGATCTCTGCTTTTGCTGTGCCGGTTTAGTGTAGCCACTTCATTGGCGCTGTAAATTCTGTTTATGAAGTTATTTAAAACACTAAACGACAAAGCAAAACGAATAACCGAACATCTAGATACACCAGAAATGACAATACCTCTATGATGCTTGACTAGGGTATTACGCTTAGTTACACTAAGTTATAACTTTTGTAATAACGATAAAGTAGCGCCATGCTAAAAGTAAAGATCACCTCAATCGGAAATTCTATGGGTATTGTGCTTCCTAAAGAAGCACTGACAAAATTAAAGGCTAACAAAGGCGATGTATTGTATTTAGTTGAAGGACCTGAGGGCCTAACCCTTACTCCTTACCAACAAGATTTTGAACAACAAATGAAAGCCGCTGAAAAGGTAATGGATAAATACCGAAATGCTTTACACGAACTGGCAAAATGAAAGAGCCTATCTGGGTTTTGCAGGATACAGTAACCGCTGTTCATCAAATGTTATTGGCTGAACATGGAGGATTATCTGGAATACGAGATGAAGCTCTATTGAAGCCTGCATTAGCTCGCCCACACCAACTCTTTGCAAATACAGAAGATCTTTCAATGCCTAAATTGGCAGCTGCCTATAGCTTTGGTTTGGCAAAAAACCATCCCTTCGTAGATGGAAATAAGCGAGTTGCACTAACTGTGGCAGCCGTCTTCTTAGAATTAAATGGATATACTCTTGTTGCTCCTGAATCAGAAACTGTGGTGATTTTTGAAGAGCTGGCAGCAGGAAACTTAGAGGAAGCCAGCCTTGCTAATTGGTTTAAAGATTCGTCCATTTTAAAAAAATAATTGTGAGCCAAACTATGGCCATTTCTATCTATTTTTTGAGTCACCCCCATCCTTCTCAAGATGAAGAAGGATGGGGGATAAGAAACAAACGCCAGGCTATTAAGGCCAGGGGCTAATATCAATAACCTTGATGATTTCGGCGGTTTTAGCGTTAACCAGAACAATCA
Source organism: Methylomonas sp. (assembly GCA_026989395.1). GTDB lineage: Bacteria > Pseudomonadota > Gammaproteobacteria > Methylococcales > Methylomonadaceae > JALSJK01. The sequence goes on along the minus strand of JALSJK010000029.1, from coordinate 6,646 downwards.
TGTCCTTAACTGGGCCACGCAAAGCCAGCCATTTTACATCTTTTTTAGATTTCCACGGCTCCAAAGCGGATAACCTGGTCTCCTTAAACTTGTACAAATCATAAATCTTTTGAAAGGGCTGGGCGCGTTTCAGTATAAGCGTCTTGACTTGGGATAAAGGCACAAATAATTCAGGTAACTGTGGCCAGTCCGGTCCGCCTTGAACGCTGGAAAATAAAATTTCTTTTCTGCGCGCCAGGTCTTTGGATTTAACAGAACCAACCCATCTGGGCGCAAACCAACTGACCCTGCCGTATTTATTACCTTGCTGTTCGGCTGTTTTCAGGCTTTCAGGGTTTAAATCGCTGGCGCGAGTTACATCAAAACGATCACTATTAAAAACCACAAACGCGGGTCGTCCTTCAAAAACGGTTGACATGCCATAACCTAAAGCAGAGAGTTGCAATAATGCAATCACAGCCAAATCGAAAGGCAAGGAAGGTTTGTTTTTTTTAAAAACAATGAAAGTAATGACAGGGCCAATGGTAATATCCACAGCTAAAACAATCAAAAATATTTCGGTTACGCCGACTGCTTCATGCAAAGGGGATGGATACCAGACAAAAAACACGAAAATAATGGCAATGACAGCAATCAATGCCGAAATAGCTAGATGAATAAGAAAAGCCTGAAATTTATCTTTCATAGCAAGGTCTCTGTTGATAAAACAAGTTAATATTAACGAAATGACGGGAGCTGCTTGTGCTGCAAAAACAGCATTGCTAATCTAAGCATAGATAAAAAATGACAATAGTCCAGGTTGAAGCATTAGCTAAGAAAAGAAGGTTTTTTACGGACAATCGAGGCTAAAATATGAATTAAGAGCTTAAAGCTTTAAAGTCTTGAAAAACCTTCTCCAGAGGGAGAAGGTTGGTTGAGGGGGAAATAAAAAAATCCCCACCCTATGAATGAGATGAAAATAAATTGGCTCTTAATTCACATTAAAGTCTTTCTATGCAGGGAGCACAAATTGCCAGAATGCTCCGGTTGAAAAGGACGAATAGACTAACGGCACTGTGAAGGTGCAAAAACCGACAAAACAGTTCCCAAGGGAGCAGGCATTCCCTGGCTGGCTGCGGTAATATTGGTTGTCGATGCGCAAGCCCAGTCGATAGGACCACTGATTCCGTTGGCAAGGGCAATCGCCAGGCTGGGCTGGTTGCCGGGGAGACCGGTACGAATAAAAGGAGCAAGAACCAGGGTGTTTTGAGCGGCACCAATGCCCGTAGTGACTGCATTATAGGTGATGGTGATAACGCCATTGGAGTTTGGCGCGGCTGGAAACAGCACCGAGTTGACATATTTACTGGTGGCGCCAAGATTGCCAGCTCGACTGTTCCAGGTGGTGACGGCAATATCCAGATCGAATTGTGAAATGGCTCCTTCAACCTCAATGAGTTTTTTTGCTCCTGAAGCCAGTCCCAAGCCTTCACTAAGCCGGGTTCTAATGGTGAATTGTTGATAGCTTGGCAAGGCAATAGAAGCCAGTACGCCAACAATCGCAACTACAATCAATAGCTCGATCAGGGTAAATCCAGATTGGTTGATAGTTTTGATCATGGATATTTTTTAAGGTGGGTAAAGCATATAAGATATTTTTTGAATTTTATAAGGAGTTGTCGTGGCATAACAAAAAAGCCTCGCGTGGAAAGTCAGCTCCAGGCAAGGCTTTTATGGCTAAACTCTAGAAAAGATTAGCGGCATGAAGAAGGAGCAAAACGGGCTTGAACTCCAGCAGCACCAAGAGCAGCAGGAGCTGCCGCCGCAAATTGTCCAACAGCAGCTGTGTTTGTATTTGATACGCAAGCCCAGTCGATAGCTCCAGGCGTACCAGCGGCAATTGCAGCTGTTAATGTAAGAGTAGCAGCACCGGTACGAACCATTGGTACTAATGATATTATGTCACCAGTAAGATCTGCTGCGCCTAAACCAACTGTATTCTCATTATAGTTGATGTTAATTACACCAGTTCCAGCGCCCCCAACTGGTGGGGGGCAAGGGCCAGCTGCAGCTGTTGCAGCGTCCATACAGATATTATCGACATATTTGCTGGTAGCCCCGAGGCTTCCGGATTGGGCATTCCAGGCTGTTACAACCTGATCCAGGTCATTTTGCGTGGCAGCACCATCAGTTGCAACAGCCAGTTTAGCACTAGCAGCCAAACCCAAACCTTCAGTAATCCGCGAACGAACCGTATAATCCTGATATGCTGGTACTGCAATCGACGCCAAAATACCGATGATCGCGACCACGATCATTAATTCGATCAGGGTAAAACCTTGTTGTGCTTTATTCATTGTGTGTTTCATGTTGTGTTTTTCTCGTAAAGTAGTTAATTACGAATTTAAAGATAGCAGAGAATATGCCAATGGCCAGGTGGTTGAGGGCTTTGCTAAGAGGCGATAGGGTTTGTTTTTGTTAAGTCGTTGAAAATTATTGTTTTGTCCTTGTTGGCTGAGTTGAAGCCTTGTTTTGATATTGTGATGCGGGTAACAGTTGTGTTATGCCGTTTGGTTTTGGAGCCTGTCGGTATTTGCGGGGATAGGGATTAAAAATTGACCATTTGTGACGTTTTTTGTCAGTTTGGTGTGGGAGGGGTTTGCCGCGATGTACAGGTTTAATGTTTTCAATCATTCGAATAATCGGGGCTGAAGTCCCTCTTACAACAATCGCGGCTAAAGCCTCTCCTACTTTGTTATTTGATGCTATATTCTCCGCACATCAAAATTTAGCTTTTTAATCCTCCTCACCCTTTTGCCTTCTCCAGCGACACTGCCATTAAGTTAAGACAAAGTGTAGGTTGGGTTAGCGGTAGCGTAACCCAACATTTTCTAGATTTTGTCGGGTTACGCTACCGCTAACCCGACCTACAAAATTGCAAATGCTCTTAAATATGAATTAATAGATAAATTTATCATTATAAATCAATATATTAGTATGATAACAACTGAATATGCAAAAACAGAAATTATGTAAATTATTGATTTTGTAATATAGGGTGTTTTTAGCTCTTAATTCGCATCTAACTTAATGGCAGTGAGGCGTTAGGTCGGAAAAAGAGATTGATGCGCTGGAAATTTTTCTTGATACTTTTGAAATTGTTACGCTCAATAACGAAATTGCAAAAGCGGGAGGGCTTTTTCGTAACCAGTTTTTTTCAAGTCATGGCGTTGGGTTAGCCGATGCTTTGATTGCGGCAACTAAAGAGAGTATCAACGCTCAGCTTGTCACTTTTAACAGCAAGCATTTCCCGATGCTCAGCAATGTTATTAAGCCGTATAATCGGATGTAAGCAGTGCCGCGATTATTTAAGATGATTGAAAGCACTAAATCGACACATCGCGGCTAAAGTCGTTCCAACATTTTGCTGACAGACTTGTTCTGATAAAAGTAGTCTTCAGGATGTGTTTGTACGTCAATTAGCCGGGTGCTATAATTACTAGCTGCTGATTATTGATTGAATGGTGTTTAAATGACTGCTTCCACCCAAACCAAACGCATTGAAATGCGTGTCGATTCGGAAACTAAATTACTGGCTGAGCGGGCTTCTGCCGCTTTGGGCTGCTCATCATTAACTGAGTATATTACCCGGCTGATTAGGGAAAATTCACCTGTTATTATTAAACAGTACACGGAAATACAGCTTGACAATAAACAATTTGATCGATTTTTGGCGATATGTCAGGATGATTCTACTGACCCCGGTCAACGAATTTTAGAAGCTGCAAAACGGTTAGACCAAGAAGGTTTCTAATTGACGCTTCAGCAAACATTTGTGGCGCTTGATTCCAGTGAGCATCATTTAAAAGCTTTTGATTGTGGTCAGGCGGAAATGAATGATTATTTATCCCGCTACGCCGAAAAAAATCAAAAGTTGGGTTTAAGTGCAACATGGGTTTTGCCGGTTGTTAAAACAAATCAAAGTCTGAAGGCTAAAATAGCTTGCTATTATTCATTAGCTTCTGCGACAGTGGCACGATCTCAAATCCCCACTGATAAAAAATTACCCGGTTATCCGGTTCCAGTGATTTTATTGGCCAGACTTGCTGTTGATAAAGGATTTCAAAAACAAGGTTTTGGAGAAAAAACACTGGTCAGTACTTTACGCCATAGTGTGATTTTGACGAATAAAGGATTACCCGCGCAGGGATTAATTTTGGATGTAATAGATGAAAAAGCACTCAGTTTTTATCAGCAATTTGATATTTTCAAACCGTTTACTAATGATCCTTTACGTCTTTTTGTGGGAATGAATGTGTTGAAAAAAATATAGGCATTGCTGGTTTATTAAAGTGCTTTTTTGATGTCTGTTTATAGATGACCGTCAGGTCTGTTTATGCCAGGTAATATTGAAATGGCTACACTAAACCGGACACACAAAGCATCAATATCTATGGGTTGCGGTGGGAAATCGAAACCTTATTTGGTTGTTTGAAAGGACGGGGGTTCAAACTTGAAGACACGCGTATGGTTGGCTATCTGCGAATCAAAAAGTTGTTGGTATTGCCTGTGATTGCTTTTTGCTGGTCGCATAAAGTGGGAGACTGGAAGCACGATTGCGTTTTGCCAATCAAAATAAAAACACACCAACGGCCCGCACAAAGTATTTTCAGGTATGGACTCGATTGTCTTCGTTCAGAATTGTTTAATAGCTTTAATGGTTCAAAAAAACTGATTAAACAATTAGTGGCCTTGTTGCGCCCAACACCCCAAACCCCATTTCTAATGGGATAACGAGTGAAAATTGATTTTTTGTCATGTACAAAGTTCAACAATGTATTTTTATGGGAAAGTGGACTCTTACTGTTGAAGTTATGGATTCAGGTATCAATTAACCAGTATGTCTGCAAGCTATCCAGCTGGCGGTAATGTTTGAATTCGGCGCTTTGTTCGCTAGCTAGATACTTTTTGGTGATATTGCAGTTTTTTCTGCAAATGACATATTTTTTGCCTGAGCGTTATAATTGTTTGTTCTCGAATATTCTCGCCAGGAAAAAGCAGTAAAAAATTTATTTGAGCAAATTCAGTTTTACCTTGAATGCCGCATCCCTTACAATCTGCATGTGGCAGTTTAATAAATATAACAGGAGGATATTATGTCAAAAATGAGTTCTTTGGTGAGTTCGTTAATTTTAGCGGGTAGTGTTTCAGTGGCTTCTGCCTGGGAAGCGCTACCCAATAAGGCGCCTGAGCCAGCCAATAACCCGACTACGCCGGAAAAGGTAAAATTAGGACAGATTCTTTACCATGATCCACGTTTGTCTTCAACGGGGACGGTTTCTTGCGCTTCATGTCATAACACCATGTTGGGCGGTGAGGATAATCGACCAAATTCAATGGGTGTTAATGGTCAAACAGGGGGGCGCAGCGCTCCAACTGTTTGGAATTCGGCTTTTAATGAAGTGCAGTTCTGGGATGGTCGCGCAGCCAGTCTTGAAGATCAAGCGGCAGGGCCTGTGACTAATCCGATCGAAATGGGTATGAAAAGCTGGGACGATGTAGTTGCCCGCTTGAAATCAATTGAAGGTTACCAGGCTTTATTTGAAAAGGCCTTTGGTAAAGATTCAATTTCCAAAGATAATGCAACCAAGGCAATTGCTGCTTATGAAAGAACTTTAATAACACCAAACAGCCCTTATGATAAATATGTGAAGGGCAACAAAAACGCCATGACCGAGCAACAAGTGAGAGGCATGGAAAAGTTTGCTGAAATCGGATGTGGCGGTTGTCATAGCGGAGCTGCTTTTAATGGGCCGGGTATGTTTCAGAAATTTCCAGTGTTTAGTAATGGATTTTTTAATGCAAAATATAAATTTGTGAAAGATAAAGGTCGTGCAGAGGTCACGAAAAAAGAGTCTGACAAGAATTTCTGGAAAGTACCAACCTTGCGTAATATCGCTATCACGGCCCCATATTTCCATAATGGTTCTGTGAAAACTTTGGATGAGGCTGTAAAAATTATGGCAAAAATGCAATTGGATAAAGACCTGTCCAAAGATGAAATTGCCGATATTGTGGCATTTTTGAATGCGTTAACTGGCGAATTTCCTAAACAACAAATGCCTGCGTTGCCAGCGACACCGGGAACAACAGTTAATTAAATTAGCTAGTTAAGTTTTAGGATACGATTTGTTTCCCTGACTCACTGGTGGAAATTTTTGCCAGTGAGTCAGGAACATCTATCGGCATACCGTAAAATTGATGAACAAGAGGAGTTGTAATGGAGTGCTTATTGGTAGTCGTATTTGTACAGGTATCGGTATGGTTACTTTGGATGCGATGAGGCATGTAGATAAAAAACAACATCCAAGGTTGATAAACCTGTCCAATAGATATTACAAACCAAATTTTTCGATTTGCCCCATAATCCCTTTCTTATCCAGCCCACACAATTCAAGTAATTCCTCCCTTGTTCCTTGTTCAATAAACTGATCAGGCAAGCCCAGATTCAATACCGGCATTAATATCTGCTGCTTCTGCAAAAAACTGTTGACCGCATCACCAGCGCCGCCAGCCAGCACATTTTCCTCAACGGTAACAATGACATCGTGGGTTTTTGCCATGTCCAGAATCAGTGCTTCATCTATGGGTTTGACAAAGCGCATGT
>JALSJK010000028.1 GCA_026989395.1 Methylomonas sp. | reverse complement strand
GGTTGAATCTTTTCAAATTGTTCTCGACTTATATCACTCGGGTATCTTTTATCTTCCATCGTTCATCTTTCATCTTTCAAATTGTTAAATGATACTATTAATGTCAGATCTTGAACAGGTTCTAACACTTTAACGGTATCCGCGGCCATATCTGATGAGCCTGGTTGTATCCGGGTCGCAATAAATTGACCGTCCTTACTCTCTTTGCCATTGATCTTGACACTATAACCATTGGTCAGAGTCTCGGGATTTAGTCTTCTGAATTTAGTTTTTTCATTCCAGGTGATCAAATAAGGCCCAAGCCTGAATTTTTTTTCTTTACGGTTAAAGTCACTCATTCGACCACTGATAATACCTAGGCTGGTGACCCTACGATCACGAAATTTCAGTTTGTATACTATCAGTTTGTTGTCTTTCCAGATGCCATAAGCCTTGATACGTTGATCTTTAATACTCAGGGCTTGAACTGGATGACAAAGGATCAAAAAAATGAGTAGCGCTTTAGGTAAGAAAAATGTGAAATTTTGTTGGCCAGGCATTTGGATTTATTTTTTTGTATACGAATTCCGTTCTCTTGCCTTGTTTATCCTCCAGGAACACAAAAAAGTTCAAGTTTGAGCATGTTTGCATTATTTGCTCAAAACTTGAAATAAAATGTGATTAATATCTACACACTTATTTAAATCCTGCGCTAACAGCATCGATACGATACTTAATAAATGTTTCTGTACATTCTGGCTTTGTTGATTTTTATTTAGACACTGAACTAATGTGGCGCCTGCAAAAGCAATAGTTCGAGAAGACATGTCGGCCCACAAACCCCCAGCCCTATCACGATAACTGCTGAACGCGGTATGCAGAAATTGAAGGCAGTTTTCTTCAGAACAAGTGACTACCCCCCAAAAAATGACATGCCCCAGAAAATAACCGAAGTCACATGCAGGATCACCAACACTCGAGCTTAGTTCAAAATCGATAATTCCGAAAATATGATTATCCAAACGAATATTATCGGGACTGAAGTCAAGATGAAAAAATCCAGCTTGTGTGGCCATTTGACTGGCTTTTTTTAACTTGTTCAGGTTTTGATTGATGATGGCAGAAAAGGTTTTGGATTGCATTGCAAGTGTACGCAGCTCAAGCAAATTTTCCCAATGCTGCTGATCTGCCTGGATATCGCCCCAGAAGGAAGGAACTGTCTGAGAGCATTGATGACAACTAGCTAGAAACTCGCCGATTTTCCAGGCAAGAAGTGGATCAAAAATTCCTCGCCTCAAGTCATCATTCAAAAACCGTTTACCAGGTAAAAGCTCACTGAGAACTAAAGTTTTAACTTTGTTCTCAAAATAGACGATCTGCGGAACTGCCACGTTACAATTATTATAATGACTTAACCATTTGAGCGCTCGCCGTTCAGCATATAGCCGGCCACGTGGTTTAAGACTTAATGGATTTCCCAACTTGGCCGCCTTTACCGTATCATTTGCATATTTCACAAACAGAGTTTCTCCTGAACTCAATCTTACACAGTGAATAGCATCGGGATCAGTACTCTCATGGCTTATATTTTCAATGTTACCGATAGCTTGTTTTTTGAAGATACTCCGAATTCTTTTACATGCATAAGATTGCATGTCTTGCATCCCATGAAGACAAATTTGCCAAACCTCATTACACTGACCGGGAGAGAGATGATCAGGCAGAGCCTTTTTAAAATTCTCAAATCCTGTACCTCCGGCAGCCAGACATGAACGAACAGCAGTGGCTCCACCCGATAAAGGCGGTACTGGAGAAGTAATCACATGCGCTGGAATTACAAATTTCCTCGACAATGTATTTATTTTACTAAATCTGCCACGACCACGATCAAGCACGTCTTCACCAGCACAAAACAATAATTGATCCCCCGGATTGACTCTTTCGAAATAGCTGATGGCATGTTTTACTGCACTATGAGGCGCCACTTCAACACGTACTTTTGGCCTTGCCTGAAGATAGATCGCCCAAATTTTTTCTGCTATATCAGTATCCAGCGCTTTTGTTGTCCCTGGAACATGTCGAGATCTATTCGTTATGATAACGACTACTTCATCAATATCTGTTCTCGACGCCAAATTATCAACCGTTGCATAGTGTGCCCGATGAGGTGGTCGAAATGCACCCGGAAACAGTGCAATACGACGTGGTCTAACTTTTGGCGTTTTTGAGATTGCTAATATTTTCATTTAACTATGCATCTTTGTACATGACAAAAAATAGTAAAAAAACAAGTAAGTTATTGAGAAAAAAAACTTCTATCGCAGGGATGCGATAGAGAGCTAAAGGGACATATTGATACGTGTTCAATATTTTCAATGGTTTACCTATTTCACAAATAGGAAATGAAATTTTTTTTTGTGAACAGAGACTATGTCTAGTGATCTCAAAGCAGAACCTCCCTGAGAGCCTGATTTGCATAGGCGACATGTTTTCTCGCTTTCCGATCACCATTGACACGAAGCGATCTTGCAGCCTTTAGTGCTTTTGCCAACCGTTTATGACTACGATAAGCAGCTAGTAATCTTGTATCTAGCTTTCCTGCAATCTTTTGATAGGCATCAAGAAAAATTGCGTTCAATTCGTCTACAGGTACTTTTTTTCGGTCTTCGAAATCCATTTCTGCAATAAAGGTAGCTGCATCCAATTCAGGCTCTCCCATGCAAGTTCGATCAAAATCAACCAAACCTAGCTGATCACCACAATCTAACCATTGATGCGCATGAGGGGCTCCATGCAGTGGTCTCAGTTCTGATACAAACTGAGCGTGAATTAAATGTAACTTTTGAAGCAAATTGTGTAAATCAATTGATAGTTCTGGTAAACGTACAGCAAGTTCATTTGCATATTTGCTAGTGCGTTGCAACTGTGACCGGCCATCAAAATGCAACGCGGGTTTAATTCCACTTTGAGTCAACCCAGCCGCCGCTGATCCTATACGGGCAGCAATATCAGCCCCACCAGCGCTGAATAACTGTTCAATAAGTGGTCGACCTTCTATAGCATGATGCCACAAAGTTTGTGTTTTGATATCCCAGCGTATTGGCTTCGCAACTGTGAAATTTAGTAGTTCTTCACAAGCAGCATTCCATAAACGTTGACTTTCAGCATAAATTTGAGCGCCTCGGTTGTCAGCAAATTGTTTGCCAAAAATGGTACTGGAGTTTTGATTCGAGTATGCACTAAAAGTACATCGTTTGGATGGCCGGTAACGTAACACTTCAATTTTATTGCAAGAGGTCAATACTTCAGCTAGATGCGTTAATTTCGGATCATTGGGAAAGCGTCTCGCATAAACCCATCCCAATTGGCGATCATAGAATTGTTGGTTATTCCCTTAATTTTCAGGCTCCAAGTTTGAAATTTCAATAAGGCACATGTGCTGCGAACAATCCGGCTGTTGCAACAACAGCGTGATATAAGGATTTTTTCCAGGGTCAAAACGTCCAAAACATTGTTGCCAAACGACTTTGGTATTCCATTCAGGCCAGTATTGGGCGAATATCTCTAGCGTTTCTATTCTCCAGTCATTTTGCGAAATCAGTTGTAATTTTTCCCGGTAGTGTTTGTAGCATGCAGTCGATAATTTCATCATATAGCTCTTTTTCGTTTAGATTGGATTTGTGATGCTGAATTGATAACATGCCGCCATCTAGTCTCAAAACGGTATCTGCTTTATCTATCAGAACAGGTAAATGAGAAATAACCAAACAGGTTTTGCATTGACGTATTTGGTCCAGTGCTTTTAGAATAATTTTTTGTGATCGCTCATCAATATTTGCCAACGGTTCATCCAGCAACAATATTCGCCTATCCAATAGTAATGCGCGGGCTAATGAAATTCGGGCACGTTGGCCACCAGAAAAGTTATGTCCATCTTCGTTTAAAATTGTATCTAGTCCTTGAGGTAACTGCCGAACATAGTTTTCCATGTCTACTTTTGCCAGTGTTTTCCACACATAACCTTCGTTAATATCGGTACTGTTTAACCAAAGTGCATCACGAAGTGTCCCCGAAAACAGGTGGTGCTGTTGTAACATCACTGCAAATTGTTCTCGCAAGGATGCCAACGCCACCTCTTTGTAAGACTTTCCATCGATCAGAATTTCACCTGAAGTAGGAATCAGTTGCCGTAAAATTAAATTGATCAAAGTACTCTTACCACTACCACTATTACCTGTAACAACAGTAAGCTGCCCAGGCACCAAACGGAAACTGACTTTATCAAGCACTCGTTGTTCAGTTGCATGTCCAGGGTAACTAAAACTAACTGAACGGAATTCAATGACTCCTAAACAGTCTTTAATTGCTACTGCATTTGGTTTATCCTGAATTTCTGGTTTAACATTCAAAAGACTGGTCAAATGCTCGGCACGAGTTAACCCCCTACTGACTGCTGAAGCCATTTCATTAATTTTTTCTACGGGTTTTAACAATTGCACCATATAAGCTACAAATACTGTTAAATCGCCTACTGTCAATTGATTACTCAAAACCAATACAGCGCCACCACCCATAATTAATGACACAGCAAAACCATTGATAATTTGCATGGTGCGTTCCATATTCACTGCCGCTGCAGTTTCCTTTATTCCTGCTTTAAGTGTGGCCCGATTAATATCTATAAAACGATCTCTAACATAATCTTCAGCACTAAGCGCCTGAACAGTGGTCATGCCTTTGACAACTTCCTGGGTAAATCCTGAAACCTTGCCTTCCAGGGTACGTTTATTTCGTGAGCAATAGCGCAAACTGCCACCTTGAAAACGCACCAGAACTGCCAGTATAACCACCATAAACATTCCTGCAGCTGCCAACCAGGGTTCCAGCCAAAACATGATTGAAAGTGTAAAAAGTGTAATGACAAGATGACGAAAAATGACTGGAATAGTTTTGGTAAGTAGTCGACCCTGAAAAAAAAATAATGGCCTGGAACTACAGGTCGTCATTTTCCACAGAGAATTATTTCATTGCCAATTGCAACTGTTCTGTTGATTTTGAATAGTGAAACCAAAAAAAACATAGGACAAAAAAAGTGGCTAACCACTTTTTCAAGTTCCAG
>JALSJK010000027.1 GCA_026989395.1 Methylomonas sp. | reverse complement strand
TTGCATGGATAGAGAAATGCCGTCGACTCTGGAAGAACTGTGAAAGGCTCTTGAATTCAAGTTTACACATGGTCGTACTCGCATTTATTAGAATTTTACTGAATAGATCTTGAACAGGCTCTTAGAAGGAAACGATTTATGAGGACGGTATTATTAATCAGCATCGTATTCCAGCAGGGAAATTTCTACGCAGCGTATAGAGAATTGATTGCAGAAATTGAGCGAGAGAAACGGCTGATTGAGGAGAAGTAATGAATGACGAATTAGAAATTAAGAATGATGAACTCATGGAGCTGATCAAACTAAAAGAACTTGTTACCTATCGGAAGCAGTTTATAGAGATTAGAGAAGATAAAAAATACAAGCGGTGCCGCGTACAGCTTCATAGAAGAGGCGTAAAATTGAGAGATGAAGTCTTCGGTCATCAAATCAAGACAAAAAAGCAGCGGTTATGCAAAGCAGATGATTTCATTGTTGCTGAGATGGATGCAAAATTTGGTGGTTATGGCATGATCCCTGACTATTTGGAAGATGCTATTGTCAGTAGTCATTATTATTTATATGAGCTAAAAAAAGATCGACTACTTCCAATGTTTTTAGATGTAATTATCGATTCTGGTGTATTTCAGGAACAAATAAAGGCGGTAGGCAGCACGAACTATTCCAGAGTCAGCGCTAAAGAAGTACTTGAATATGAAGTAACTTGTCCGTCATTACAAAAGCAACAAGAAATAGTTGACCATTATTTTCAATGTAAGAGAAATGCAACAGAATTAAAAACCGAACTCACCCACCAGCAAACCCTGCTGAAAAAACTCCGCCAGCAGATATTGCAGGAAGCGATTGAAGGCAAGCTGACCGCTGATTGGCGCAAACAAAACCCCGATGTCGAACCCGCCAGAGAATTGCTTAAACGCATACAGGCAGAAAAAGCCCAACTGATTAAAGACAAAAAAATAAAAAAACAAAAACCAATGCCCCCGATTAGCGAGGATGAAAAACCGTTTGAATTGCCGGATGGGTGGATTTGGTGTCGGTTGGGGGAATTTGCCCAAATTACGCGAGGAAAAAGCCCAAAATATTCCAAATCAGGAGTATTTAAAATGATAAATCAAAAGTGCGTAAGGTGGTTCTACATTGATACGAACCACACAAAGTCGATTAACTTTAAGTGGTTTGAGTTCATTGATGATTCTTTTAAAACAATGAAAAATGATGTTTTAGTAAACTCGACAGGAGATGGTACTATTGGCAGGTCTGCTATTGTTGGGAATGAAAGTATCGGCTATCTTTTTGATTCTCATGTCCTAAGGGTAAAGTCATATCAAGATATTAACCAAAAGCTTATCTGTTTAATAATAAATTCAGATTTTGGACAAGATTTTATTGAAGGAATTAAGGGGGCAACGAGTACCAAGCAAACAGAGCTTGGCGTTAATAATTTGTCAAATTTCAGGTTCCCACTCCCCCCACTCCCCGAACAAAAAGCCATCGTCACCAATGTCAAAAAACTACTCGCCCTCTGCGATCAACTGGAAAGCCAAATCACCCGCAACCAACGCCACGCAGAACAACTGATGCAGGCCGTACTAATAGAAGCTTTTTCTCAGCAGAATGAAATCACTGATCCGTCCATCCGGCAGGCGAGGCAGGTTGCCGCTAATGTATAGAGAGTACCAATGGTGAATGAGATATGTGTTGCTACGCAGGAGAGCAGAGGCCAGCGTATGCCCAATTTCCCTGCTGATTATTTGGATATTTCTATTGCTAAGCAGAAACTGGATTTAGTTAAGCAAGGACGGATTGTGACTTCCTATTCGGTCTCGACAGCCCTCAATGGCCCAGGTGAGCAAATGGGCAGTGAATGTACGCCAACCGGGTGGCATCAAATCAGAGCCAAGATTGGTGCAACACAGCCACTCAATAGCGTATTTGTTGGCCGACGGCCAACCGGGGAAATTTATAATACCAGTCTGGCCCGGAAACATCCTGACCGTGATTGGATATTGTCGAGAATTCTTTGGTTAGGTGGTCTCGAGCCGGGAAAAAATCGATATGGTCAGGTTGATTCAAGCTGGCGATATATTTATATTCATGGCTGTCCAGACGAATTAATGACCGGCAAGCCCGAATCTCATGGATGTGTGCGTATGAAAAATCAAGATATTGTTGAATTATTCGAGCAGGTGAATGTCGGCATGCCCATATATATTCATATCTGACTGATCTATGAAACGTTGGGTTATTGGTATCGAATATGATGGCAGCCATTTTTCCGGCTGGCAGTGGCAAACCGGGAAAAGGACGGTTCAGGCCGAACTGGAAAAGGCGCTTGCAAAAGTGGCAAACCAGCCAATCTCTGTTATTTGCGCAGGACGGACAGATGCCGGCGTGCATGCTCTGGAGCAGATTGCCCATTTTGACACGACTGCCAAGCGTGATTCGTATAGTTGGTTGATGGGCGGCAATACGCAATTGCCAGATGATATTCGCATACTCTGGGTTAAACAAGCTATTGATGATTTTCATGCCCGTTACAGCGCAATTGCCCGCTTCTATCGCTATATTATTATTAATCGAAAAATGAAATCAGCACTTAGGCCAACACAGATGACCTGGTGTTATGAGCCTTTGGATGTTGAAAAGATGCATCAGGCGGCACAGTATCTGGTTGGCGAGCATGATTTTTCATCATTTCGGGCGCAAGGATGTCAGTCAAAAAGCCCAAGTCGCATGATGCATTTTATTGATGTTTATCGTCAGGGCGAGCAAGTCATTATGGATATCTGCGCCAATGCTTTTGTTCATCACATGGTCAGAAATATTGCCGGTGTGTTAATGGCGATTGGAGCCGGTCAAAAACCTTTGGACTGGACTGCTCAGTTGCTGGAAATTAAAGACAGGGATAAAGCCGGGATAACAGCAAAGCCGCACGGTTTATATTTAGGCGCAGTTTTTTATCCTGAAAAATATGAAATTGTTAAACATCCTGTTTTTGAAAAATTACCTGATGATGTCAGGCGCTTTGATTAGTGATACAAGCTGGAATTGCTTTCAGTGAAAGAGGCTTTTTGTTCGTCTTCTGCGTTGTGGCAACAGTTACATAGCTTGCTATGCGCCTGTCACCACGCCTTGAAGACAAACAAAAATCCTGCGCTAGTTGTCGAATTTATTTCGTGCGCGTTACTAATGAAACAACTGTTGCAACATTAGCAGATTTGATTGCACTGTCAGACATCGTTAAAGCATCCAGCAAACCCCCCTGTTCGTAGACTGAATCCATCATTTTTTGGTAGATTTTCAGGCATGAGTCCATGGGGTTTTTTGCCAGTTTTATTTCAGAGTCAATTTGCCATTGCAAACCATTGAGCCGTTTTTGCATGGTTTTTGGCGCTTGATGAATGGTTGTCTGAATTAAAGCCTGGCGTTGTTGCTCAAATGCGGCGGGGTCTTTTTCTGCCAGATTCATCCAATAATCAAAATCAAATTCAGATTCTTTATTCTTACTGTCTTGCATGGTTTGCACCCCTGTCGCTACAAAATGAGAAATCTTGAGGACAATAATAAAGCGGAACTGATGTGCCTAGCTATTGTACGGTAGTACATATACTTCGCGCGGTCACGACTACGGATTTCTAACGACTGAGTTTTTGCCGATAGCTGCGTTACTAAAACAGTTGCGTAGCTTGCTATGCGCCTGTTTTAGTGCCTTGCTCTCGACAAAAATCAGTGCGCTATAAATTCCGCATCCGTGACCGCGCGAAGTATAATTGGCTGCTCTTGGCAGACTTGGCATTCAGTATTTACTTTTAGAATGCTTGAATTCAGATAATTTATTTTTTGTTTTTCTTCGATTGCATCAATTCTTGAAATTCCTCTGGGGCAATAATTTGCCTTAAATCGATAAAATCACCACTTCCGAAATTTTTAAATTCGGGAAGGGCATTCAGTATTTTTGTTGCCGCATCTTCAGGGGATTGGATGATTCCGTTCTGATGACCGTTTTGAATGCGTTTGAGAGCAGGGAATTTTGTGCTATCAGCTTCATTGCATAAATAATCCATCATTTGAGTGTCTATTAAACCGGGAGCAATAGCGATAATATGAGTGTTATTAAACTCATGGGCATACAGTTTTCCTAGCATGTTTAGGGCAGCTTTTGAAATAGCGTAACCACCCCAGCCCTTGCTGCCAAAAACTGCAGCTCCGGATGACATGAGTATAATTTGCTTGATTTCAATATCTGATTGCAATAGCCAATCCAAAATAATTTTATTGGGCCAGACATTAATATCCATAATTTGCCTGAGTTCTTCGATTGAAGTTTCGCTCATGTTTTTTAAAGGCGGGAGAATGCCGGCATTTAGAAAAACCAGTTCCAATGTTTCAACTTCGCCCAATAAAGCCTGTAGTTTACTCGGGATTTTTTGGAAATCCTGAAGGTCACAAGCAATATTGCTGATCTGACCTTTTAGATCGCTGCCTTTGCGACTGCACCCATAAACCTGATAGCCGCGATTCAGCAAAACCGAACTCAGACCTTTACCCAAACCACGGCTATGGCCGGTAATAAAGGCATTTTGTTGTGTGTTAGTCTTGTTTTTCAAGCGCATATAATCGTTCTAGTTCATTTTCAAGTGAATTATCTGGCACGGTTTCATTGGCTCTATTGTACCAATATTGCGCATTACTCAGATCTCCTTCAATCCTGTGAAGATAGCCATGAATCAGACAAGCAAGTTTGTCAGAATACGGTTGAATCAGTTTGTGAGCCTGATGCCAATCCCCATTACGCGACAAGTTCAAAGCTTCAATATGATAAGTTGACATATTTTTTCTCCTGAACAAATATTTAACTGCATTTTATCAATAACTATTTTCGTATGTTTCATTTATACTTCGCGCGGTCACGACTACGGATTTCTAACGACTGAGTTTTTGCCGATAGCTGCGTTACTAAAACAGTCGCGTAGCTTGCTATGCACCTGTTTTAGTGTCTTGCTCTCGGCATAAATCAGTGCGTTATAAATTTCGCATTGGTAACCGCGCGAAGTATAAACAATACGAAAAGGGTACAATGAGCGGTTAACTATATTACTGAAAAATTTTTTTGGCTATTAATGGATTTTAAAATAATCAATACCGATGGGCATGCTAGACGTGGTCAATTACAATTCGCGCGCGGCCTAATCGAAACGCCTGTTTTTATGCCAGTTGGAACTTATGGCTCGGTTAAAGCCATGACTCCCGAGCAATTAACAGCAATGGGCGCGCAAATTGTTTTGGGCAATACTTTCCATTTATTATTAAGACCAGGAATGGAAGTCATCAAAATTCACAATGGTTTGCATGATTTTATGCATTGGCAAGGACCCATTCTTACTGATTCCGGAGGCTTTCAGGTATTCAGTCTGGGTGATTTACGGAAAATTTCTGAACAAGGGGTAACTTTCAAATCACCGGTTAATGGCAGCGCTATTTTTATGGGGCCGGAAGAATCCATGCAAGTTCAGCGAGATCTTGGTGCTGATATTGTGATGATTTTTGATGAATGCACGCCATATCCAGCTTCAGTGGATGAAGCGGCAGATTCAATGCGTTTGTCTTTGCGTTGGGCGCAGAGAAGTAAAAAGGCCCATGCTGATAATCCTGCGGCTTTATTTGGCATTGTTCAGGGGGGAATGTACGAACATCTGCGGCAAGAGTCTATTGACGGACTAATTGATATTGGTTTCGATGGCTATGCTATTGGCGGTTTATCTGTCGGAGAACCCAAGCATGAAATGATTCATATTCTGGATACTTTACACTCTAAAATGCCGCCTGATAAACCAAGGTATTTAATGGGCGTAGGAACCCCTGAAGACTTGGTTGAGTCGGTCAGGCGTGGTATTGATATGTTTGATTGTGTAATGCCGACCCGAAATGCCCGGAATGGCCATCTTTTTACCAGTACCGGTGTAATCCGAATTCGCAATAGTCAGTATCAGTTTGATACTTCGCCCATTGATGAAAATTGTCACTGTTACACTTGCCAAAATTATTCGCGTTCATATTTGCGCCATTTAGATAAATGCAAGGAAATATTGGGGGCGCATTTAAATACAATACATAATTTGCATTATTATCTGAATTTAATGAAACAAATGCGGGAAGCCATACAAAATCAAACTTTCGATGATTTTCTCAGGAATTTTTATCAACTGCGCGGTAAATCTGTAACGAATATGGCATAATATGCGCATTTTTCATTCACTAAAATTAAGTTGGTAAAAATATGAGTTTCTTTATTTCTGATGCCTTAGCAGAGGCAGCGCCGCCGGCGGCACAAGCTCCTGGTCTTGAAGGATTGCTGTTTCCGGTTGGGATTTTGGTTTTTTTCTACTTTTTGTTCTTAAGACCTCAGTCTAAACGCGCGAAAGAGCAAAAGAAGATGATTGAGTCTCTCAGCAAAGGGAATGAAGTCGTTACCAACGGTGGTATTTTAGGAAAAATCGTCGACCTGGATGATAATTTTGTCCAACTTGAAGTTGGAGATAACACTTATATCAGAGTTCAGCGCCAAGCGATCACAAATTTAATGCCAAAAGGAACCTTTAAGGCATTGAACAAAAGAGCAAAGTCTTAGAAACGTGCACAAAATAACTTCATCAACTCGCTTGTGTTTTTGTCCGTCTTCTGTGTTGTGGCAACAGTTACATAGCTTGCTATGCGCCTGTCACCACGGCTTGAAGGCAAACAAAAATCCTGCGCCAGTTGCCGAATTTATTCCGTACGCGTTCCTTGGCAAATCTTCAAATTGATAACTTTTAACAAGAAAGTCTGTTTAACTCAGGTTTATAACAGATTTTCATGACGCATTATTTATTGGATATAAAATGCAAAATCATTTCCCAGTCTGGAAAAACGCACTTATTATAATTGTCTGTTTGTTAGGACTGCTTTACGCAATCCCTAATCTTTATGGCGATGATCCCTCTGTTCAGATATCCCCCCTCAAAGAAGAAACCAAAATCAATGAGGACCGGATCAAGCAGATTGAACAAACCTTATCTCAAAAAAATCTTAAGCCCAAAGCGATTGAAATGGAGAACAATCAGGTCTTGATCAGGTTTCAGGATCCTGAGATTCAACTACAGGCAGCGGATATTTTGCGGGAGCAGATGGGGGATAATTACACCGTAGCGTTAAATCTTGCGCCAGCAACGCCCGAATGGCTACAAGCTATCGGCGCTGAACCCATGTATTTAGGTCTGGATTTACGAGGCGGTGTGCATTTTTTGCTTGAAGTTGATATGGAAGCAGCCGTTAAACAGGCTGAAGAACGGTATATTAGCGACATAAGATCAGCGCTAAGGGCGGAAAAAATACGTTACCTGCAAGTAGCCAAAGACCGCGGTTTTATCAAAGTTAAGCTAAAAACATCGCAAGATGCAGAAAAAGCCGCTACGGTCATTAATAATGAATTTCGTAGTTTGGATATTAAACAAGCAGATGATCCGGCTGTCTGGCTGGTTTCATTATCTGAAACTGAGATAAAAGAAATAAAAAAGTTTGCCCTGGAACAGAATATTACGACCTTACGGAACCGGGTTAATGAATTAGGTGTTGCGGAGCCGGTCATACAGCAACAAGGCGATAATCGAATTGTCGTTCAACTTCCCGGCGTTCAGGATACTGTGAGAGCCAAAGAAATTTTGGGAACCACCGCAACCCTGGAATATCGCTTGGTTGATACTGAACATGATGTCCAACAGGCTTTGAAAGGAAGAGTGCCTGTTGGCGCCAAGCTTTACTATGATAAGGATGGCAACCCGGTTTTATTAAAACGGCGAGTTATTGTAACTGGAGATCAGATTGTTGATGCCTCTTCAGGGCTAGATCAAAATGGTTCACCAGCCGTTTTTATTACGCTGAATGGCGTTGGCGCAAAAAAAATGGGTAAATTGACCCAGAAAAATATTGGCAAACCAATGGCCGTCGTATTTATTGAATATAAAAATGAAACACGTATCGTTGATGGCCAGAAAGTTCGCAAGAAAAAGAAAGTTGAAAAAGTGATTAGTGTTGCTACGATTCGTGACGCTTTCAGCAAACGTTTTCAAACAACTGGTCTGGACAGTACTACAGAAGCAAGAAATTTGGCTCTATTGCTAAGGGCAGGGGCATTAGCGGCGCCAGTTGACATTATAGAAGAAAGAACAGTTGGACCTAGTCTCGGTAAGGATAATATTGAAAAGGGCCTGATTTCAGTTGTCGTCGGTTTCGTTTTAGTGCTCGTGTTTATGGGATTGTACTATAAAGTTTTTGGTCTGGTTGCCGATTTAGCGCTGGCTTTTAACCTGGTTATTATTATTGCTATTCTTTCGCTGCTCCAGGCAACATTGACATTGCCTGGCATTGCCGGGATTGTTTTAACAGTGGGAATGGCGGTAGATGCTAATGTTCTGATTTTTGAAAGAATCAAAGAGGAGTTGAAAATCAGTAATTCCCCGCAGTCGAGCATATATATAGGATATGAAAAGGCATTTGCAACAATTTTTGATGCTAATATCACAACCCTGATTGTTGCTTTGATTTTGTTCGGTTTTGGAACGGGACCAGTCAAGGGCTTTGCAGTAACACTGTCGATTGGTATTTTGACTTCCATGTTTACGGCTATCCTCGGAACCAGAATGATTGTTAACTGGATTTATGGTGGCGGCAAACGAGTTGAAAAACTCGCTATCTAGCCACTTTTAGTGGCAATTCAAACTATTTTTATATTGATTCAACTTCAAGAAAACTGATAAATGTCTGATAAAACGATCGATTTTTTAGGGAAACGTAAATTGGCAATGATTATTTCAGCATTGCTATTATTGGTTTCAATTATTTCATTAGCTGTCAATGGTTTGAAATTAGGCATTGATTTTACAGGTGGGACTCTGGTCGAAATTGGTTTTTCGCAATCTGCCGATTTACCAAAAATTCGGTCCGCGCTGAGAGAAAATGATTTTCCTGATGCTACTGTCCAGCATTTTGGTTCTGCCAAGGAAGTCTTGATTCGCATAAAACCAAAAGATGATTTGAGCAGTTCAGAATTAAGTACCAAGGTATTTGAGACAGTCAATAAAAATCTGGATCAACCCGGAAAACTAAGAAGGGTTGAATTTGTTGGTCCACAAGTCGGGGATGAATTAGCTGAAGATGGCGGATTAGCACTTCTTTATTCGATGTTTGCTATTTTGTTTTATGTGGCGTGGCGTTTCGAGCATAAATTTGCTTTAGGATCTGTCGGTGCCTTGATTCACGATGTGCTTATTACTTTGGGATTTTTTTCTATCTTTCAAATGGAATTTGACTTAACAGTTTTGGCGGCTATTTTAGCGGTGATCGGTTACTCATTAAATGACACTATTGTGGTATATGATCGCATCAGGGAAAACTTTCGAAAGTTGCGTAGGGGCTCCTCAGAAGAAATCATGAATGTTTCATTGTCTCAAACCTTGAGCAGAACGCTAATGACATCCGTAACAACTATTTTGGTTTTGATTGCATTAGCTTTCCTAGGCGGTGAGATTATCCATAATTTTGCTATCGCTCTTTTGATAGGAGTGATAATAGGGACTTATTCATCAATTTTTATCGCCAGCCCAATTGTTTTGGCATTAGGTGTCAGCAAAGAAGATTTAATGTTGCCCGATAAAGAAGGAGATGAGATTGACAATATGCCTTAATTATACTGTTTACGCTGAAAAATGCACTTTTGACATTCTGTAACATACTGAATGCAAATCAATTATTATGAATGTAGTGAGGTATTTTTGACCGTAAACAGTATATTACCTATGCCGTAGTGAAGCCACGGAATTCAGGTATTAACTACGCTTGATATCTGAAGCCGCTTTAATCTTAGATATCCCATAATTCTCAAAACGTTTCGATGTTTCGTGTAACGCATTGAATTAGAGTATAATGACCGGCTAATTTAAATTAACAACCATAATGGAGTTTAGAAAAAAATGGCCGTAGAACAAACATTTTCAATCATTAAGCCTGACGCAGTTGCCAAAAATGTCATTGGCGAAATTTATACACGTTTTGAAAAAAATGGTCTAAAAATCATCGCAGCAAAAATGCTGCATTTGACCAAGGAGCAAGCGGAAGGATTCTACGCAGTACATAAAGAGCGTCCTTTTTTTAATGATCTTGTGTCCTTTATGATTTCTGGCCCAGTGATGATGCAGGTACTTGAAGGTGAAAATGCTATTTCTAAGCATCGAGAAATAATGGGCGCAACAAATCCAGCTGAAGCTGCTCCCGGAACTATTCGAGCAGATTTTGCTAATAGCATTGATGAAAATGCGGTACATGGTTCTGACGGTCCGGAAACTGCTGAACAAGAAATTGCTTTCTTTTTTTCAGAAAATGAAATCTGTCCAAGAACCCGTTAATTTACTTGATTTTGATCGGCAGGGCTTAGTTTCCTTTTTTGATGACTTAGGGGAAAAGCCCTTTCGAGCAACACAGATTCTTAAATGGGTTCATCAGGCTGGCGTAACAAATTTCAGCCTGATGAGCAATTTAAGCAAATCCTTGCGCAATTACCTGGAAGAACATTGCACAATTTCTGCACCAAAAATTGCTTTTGATGCCATTGCTTCGGATGGGACCAGAAAGTGGCTATTGGAAATGGCATGCGGAAA
This sequence comes from Methylomonas sp., assembly GCA_026989395.1. Classification (GTDB taxonomy): domain Bacteria; phylum Pseudomonadota; class Gammaproteobacteria; order Methylococcales; family Methylomonadaceae; genus JALSJK01. The sequence goes on along the minus strand of JALSJK010000027.1, from coordinate 17,634 downwards.
TCGAGTCGAAACTGTCTTCATTCCTGAAAGTGGACGCGGAACACTTTGTGTTTCATCTCAAGTAGGATGTTCTTTGGCCTGTACTTTCTGTTCGACAGCACAACAAGGTTTTAATCGTAATTTATCTGTTGCTGAAATTATTGGTCAGCTCTTTGTTGCTCAGCAACTTTTAGGCGAGCAGCAAAAAATCAGCAATATTGTCATGATGGGAATGGGTGAGCCACTTCTGAATTTCAACAACGTTGTAGCGGCCATGAATTTAATGATGGATGATTTTGCTTATGGCTTATCTAAGCGGCGCGTTACACTGAGTACATCAGGCATAGTTCCGGCGATATATCGTTTGACTGAGGCCTGTGATGTCAGCTTGGCAGTTTCCCTGCATGCTCCAAATGACGAGCTTCGTAATCAACTGGTTCCCATCAACAAGAAATATCCGTTGAAAGAACTTTTGGAAGCGTGTCGTCATTATGTTAAAAGCGCACCCAGAAGACATATTACTTTTGAATATGTGATGCTGGCAGGCATTAACGACTCTGAATCGGATGCCAGAGCTTTAGTCAGGTTATTAAAGAAAATTTCCTGCAAAGTTAATTTAATCCCTTTTAACCCTTTTCCTGGTTCAGACTATCAATGCACCTCTAACAATGGCGTGCAAAAATTCAGAGATATTTTACACCGCTCAGGTTTGGTTGTTACAGTTCGCAAAACTCGAGGTGAAGACATTGACGCCGCCTGTGGGCAACTGGTTGGAAAAGTGGCTGATAAAAGCCGTCGTACTCAAAAAATCAAACTAATAAAGGCAGAACATGCAGCTTAAAAAAATTTTATTATTAGGTTTCTTTGCTTTGTTTGTGACTGGCTGCAGCCATAACTCCTCAACAGTTGAAAAACTTAGTAAACAGGAACAAACTAACCTTTATCGAGAATTAGGAAATAGATATTATCAGTTGGGTCATTTGGAAGATGCCAAAGAAAAATTAAGCAAAGCGCTGGAAATTGATCCTAAAGACGCCCAAACACATAACTCTTTAGGGGTTTTGTATGGCAGACTGGGCGAAACAAACATTGCCAAGAAACATTTTGATACTGCAATTTCATTAGCTCCAGATGATGCGAAGATTAAAAATAATTTTGGCCGATTTCTTTGTGAACAAGGACAATATTCGCAAGCAAATGAATATTTACGTTCTGCTGCAAACGATCGTACCAGCCAAATCCAATGGCAGGTTTTAACAAATTTGGGACACTGCGAATTACTTCAAGGACATAAACAAAAGGCAATGTTGTATTTTAAAAAAGCACTGTTGCAAAATCCTGAACATGCACCAGCTTTGTTAGCAATGGCCAAGATTTATTACGAGAATAAAAAATATATGTCTGCTCGGGCATATCTTGAACGTTTTTTTAGCGCATCAGGTAAATTTCAACCAGCGGATTCTTTATATTTGGGCTACCTCATTGAAACTGCTTTGGGGGCTGAACAAGAGGCCGAACAATATCGTTCATCTTTGCTGAGAGAATTTCCTGATTCACCGGAAGCGGAAAAAGTCCTGTTAGAAAAATAACCAAGAGAATGGCAAAAAACATTCAAGCAATTCGTGGTATGCATGATGTGCTGCCAGATTCGACACCCCATTGGCAATACGTAGAACAGGTTATCAAGGAGGTGATGAGCGCTTATGGGTATCAAGAAATTCGTTTGCCAATTGTCGAAAAGACTGAGTTGTTCAAACGCTCAATTGGCGAAGTTACTGATATTGTTGAAAAGGAAATGTACACCTTTGAGGACCGAAATGGTGATTCGCTAACCTTACGGCCTGAGGGAACTGCCGGATGTTTGAGAGCATGTCTTGAGCATGGTCTGTTACATAACCAGATTCAGCGTCTTTGGTACTATGGTCCGATGTTTCGTCATGAAAGGCCTCAGAAGGGGAGATATCGCCAGTTTATCCAGTTAGGTGTTGAAACCTATGGAATTCCTGGCCCCGATATTGATCTGGAAATTTTATTATTAACAGTTAGGTTATGGCAACGCTTAGGTATTCTGGAGCAGTTAGAGTTGCAATTAAATTCTTTGGGGACCACCGAAGAAAGACTGGTTTATCGGGAGCAATTAGTTGAATACTTTTCCAGGCATTCTGAACAATTAGATGAAGACAGCCAACGCAGGTTAACATCCAATCCGTTGCGTATTTTGGATAGTAAAAACCCTAAAATGCAAACATTGATTGAGCAAGCCCCGATATTAATGGATTTTTTGGGGGAAGAAACTAAAACGCATTTTTCGCAGCTGACGGAACAACTGGAGCAGCTGGGTATCCGCTATACTCTTAACCCTCGACTTGTTAGAGGTTTGGACTATTACAGCAAAACCGTATTTGAATGGGTAACTGACCGGCTTGGTGCTCAAGGAACAGTTTGTGCAGGAGGGCGGTATGACAGCCTGATTGAACAATTGGGTGGCAAACCAAATTACGCAATCGGCTTTGCAATGGGAATGGAAAGGTTATTGTCACTGCTTGAAGAAAGTGCTCAATTACCCGAACCACATCCTGTTGATGTGTACTTAATACGTGTTGGAGAGAAAGCTGAACTGGCTGGATTTAAATTGGCTGAGAAATTAAGAAGTGAGTTACCGAATTTAAAATTACTGATGCATTGTGGCGGTGGTAGTTTTAAAAGTCAGTTTAAAAAAGCCGATAAAAGTGGTGCTGAATATGCTTTAATTCTTGGTGAAGATGAGGTCATTGCCAGTACAGTCAGTATTAAGCCGCTTCGTTCTCAGCAAGAACAGCAAAATGTTTCGCATGCTGAGGCAGTTGAATTATTAAAACAGGCACTTAGATAATTCTCAATTTTTAAATATTTTACAAATCAAAATCAATATGATGGAAGTTTATAATTCAGATGAAGAACAAGTTGAAGCGTTAAAACGCTGGTGGAAAGTAAATGGTACCTCGATTATTGCGGGTGTTATTGTTGGTATCGCGATTATCGGCGGCTGGAATTTTTGGCAAAGTAATCAAGAACGAAAGGCACTTCAGGCGTCAGCCATGTATGAGCAATTGTTGCAAGCTGCGAATGAAGATAAGACAGAGACTATCATCAAAATCAGTGAAGCGTTGGCAAAGGAATTTGATTCAACGCCCTATGCCGAATTAGGGTTATTATTAGAAGCCAAAGCTAAAATTCAATCTGACGAGTTACCTGCTGCTAAGGAAGTTCTAGGTAAACTTCAGTCTGATTCCGATTTTGTCATCACCAACCTGGCCACTATTCGAATAATCAGAACTATGTTAGCCACTGGAGAATATGAACAAGGACTTCAACTGATTGCAGACATGGAGCCAAAATCAGGTGAAAGTTTTACCGGAATTTATGAAGAATTAAAGGGTGATTTGTATGTTGCGCTTAATAGATTAGGTGTTGCGAGAAGCGCTTATCAGAATGCTTTAAGAGCTGGAAATTTTTCTCCATTGTTACAAAGCAAACTGGATGATATTTCTGTTCCTGAAATAGAAGAAACCAAAGAATAATGCGACTTCTAGCTTTAATTTGTTGCTGTTTCATGTTGTCAGGTTGCGCAGCCTTGCAACAACTTGATGAGGCGGCAAGTAGTTTGACAGACTATATAACAGGAGGTGAAGATAATATTGAGCCGCCTAATGAACTGACAAACTATGAGCCTGAAATAACTATTGAGCTTTTATGGACAGCGCAAACAGGAGTTGGTTTTGATGAGCAGGATGTGAAATTAGTGCCAGCACTGGCATATGGAAAAATAATTACTGCTGACAGGGAAGGGCTTGTTGAGGCTCGTGATGCCGCAAATGGAAAACTGTTGTGGAGCATTGAAAAAGAAAAACCGATTTCTAGTGGCCCAGGTATTGGAGAAACAACCGTTATTTTGGGGACCAGTGATGCAGAAGTCATTGCATTGAATACAGACACTGGCGAAGAATTATGGACGGCCAAAGTATCCAGCGAAGTTTTGTCTGTTCCTAAAATAGATCAAGGCATTGTCATCGTCCGCACTACGGATGGCCGGCAAATTGCGCTGGATGAAACAACGGGAAAAGAACTTTGGGTCTATATTAAAAGTGTTCCAACGCTTAGTATTCGCGGGTCTGGTACGCCCCTGATTGTTGATGATACCGTGATCAGTGGCTTTGCTAACGGCAAATTGATTGCCCTAAGGCTAAAAGACGGAAAACTGGTTTGGGAAACCAGTATTGCCATCCCCAGAGGACGCTCGGAAGTAGAACGTCTTGTCGATTTGGATGTTGATCCAATAGAGTCTGACGGTGTTATTTTTATTGCCAGTTACCAAGGCGGTGTGAGTGCAGTGTTAGCCCTCGATGGAGATGTTTTATGGCGAAATGAAGACATTTCCTCCTATTCAGGTTTAAGCAATGACTGGAAATATCTTTATCTTACCGATACAGAAAGTGATGTCTGGCAACTTGATCAACGCAATGGTGCTGGTTTATGGAGTCAGAAAGAACTTCATCAACGCAGACTAACAGCGCCAGTTGCTTATGATGAGTATGTTGTTGTTGGTGATTTAGAGGGTTATGTTCATTGGGTATCAACCAGTGATGGCCGGCAATTGGGACGGATTCAAATTACTGATGAACCAATTCAGACACAACCGATCGTGGTTGATCAAATTGTTTATATCTATGCTCAAGACGGCACCATAGCCGCATTAAAAGCCAAACCAATTTAATGTCCTTACCTGTCATTGCTTTAGTCGGGCGGCCTAATGTTGGAAAATCGACACTATTTAATTATTTAACTCGAAGCCGGGAAGCTTTGGTTGCTGATTTTCCAGGGTTAACTCGAGACCGTCAGTACGGACGTATCAAACGTGGTAATCGGGATTGCTTATTGATTGATACTGGCGGTATTGCCGATGATTTAGCTGGCATTGAAACTTTTGCAAGACGCCAGGTACAACTGGCACTAGAAGAAGCAGATCTGGTTTTTTTTCTGGTAGATGCCAGAGAAGGATTAAATGCTTCTGACCAAATCATTGTTGAAATGCTCAGAAAATTAAATAAGCCAGTGGTTTTGGTTGCCAATAAAATTGATGGTATTAATCCTGATACAGCAATTGCCGATTTTTATAATTTGGCATTGGGAAAACCGGTAACCATTGCTGCTGCCCATGGCCGGGGTGTCTCTGAACTACTGGCTAAAGTTGATGAGATCATTCCAGAAACTGATGAACTCCTGGAGCAATCAACCGAACAAGGTATTGCCATCGCCATTATTGGTCGGCCAAATGTGGGTAAATCAACCCTTGTCAACCGGTTGCTTGGTGAAGAAAGAGTTGTGGTTTTTGATCAGCCAGGGACAACACGCGATAGTATTTTTATTCCATTTGAACGAGACGGGAAATTATTTACACTCATTGATACTGCCGGTATGCGCAGACGCGCCAAAATATCTGAAGCAATAGAGAAGTTCAGTGTTATCAAATCATTACAGGCGATAGAAAAAGCCAATGTAGTGATTTATCTCATTGATGCCAGCGAAGGCGTTACCGATCAAGATGCTCATTTGCTGGGTCTGGTTCTGGAGGCTGGTCGTGCTCTTATTATTGGTCTTAATAAATGGGATGGATTAACTATTGATCAGAAAAACACCGTCAGAAGACAAATTGATGTCAAATTACCATTTTTGGAATATGCGCAGAAACATCCTATTTCTGCATTACATGGTAGTGGTGTAGGGAAATTATTCGATGTTGTCCATGAGCTTCATGACAATGCCATGATTAACATGTCGACCTCGATGCTTAGTAAAATTCTTGAAGAAGCAGTGCAAATGCATCAGCCACCACTGGTTCAGGGGCGACGAGTAAAATTGAAATATGCGCATCAAGGAGGGCATAACCCTCCTGTTGTGGTTATTCACGGCAATCAGACCGAAGCACTGCCCAATGCTTACCGACGATATTTGATGAATTTTTTCAGAAACAAATTAGGGCTGGATGGTACGCCGGTCAGGATTTTACTAAAGTCATCATCGAATCCTTTTCATGGTCAGAAAAATAAACTGACGGAGAGGCAGCTTAAAAAAAGGAAAAGGTTAATTAAACATATCAAAAAACGAAAAAAATAACATGAGTCTAATTACTTTCCAAGGCAAACCTATTCATACGTGCGGGAAATTACCCTCAGTTGGCGAAACTGCGCCTGATTTTTCATTGACAAATTCCAAACTTGTTGATGTTTCTTTGGCTGATTTTTCCGGCAAAATAAAATTACTTAATATTGTTCCCAGTCTGGACACACCGACATGTGCTATTTCAGCGCGTAAGTTTAATGAAAAGGCCAGTCGGTTAAAGGATACTGTAATATTGATGGTATCAGCTGATTTGCCTTTTGCCCAAGACCGTTTTTGCGGCAAAGAAAAATTAAAAGACATCATTGCTTTATCAGCTTTTCGGTCTGCCTTTGCTGATGATTATGGCGTCAGAATTACAGATAGCATTCTTGCTGGATTAACTGCGAGAGCAGTTATTATTATCAATGAAGAAAACAAGGTCATTTATAGTCAATTGGTTCAGGAAATCGCTGAGGAACCAGATTATGAATCAGCTTTGGAAGTATTAGCAAAACAAAATTGAATCTATGCCTTTCTTGTTTGGCGTGCGTCTTTTTGTGAAGGACTGGCGGGCTATTGGGAAGGTTTAAAACGATATCATTGGAAAAATACCGTGTTGTAAATGGGGTGTTCTTGAGCGAGGAAGATGTAAGCTCTAAATTTCCGGTAGTTGATCAGGAGACGGATTGCAGAATCTCCTCCAGTTCTTTAAGATCCACCGGCTTGGTGATGAAATTTTCGAAACCATTTCGTAATGCTGCTTTTTGCAGTCTTTTTTCAGCAAAACCACTGACTGCGATCATTTTTAATTGCTGATTTGGCCCGGCCTGGCTTCTTACAGTTTTTATTACATCGACGCCATCCATAACGGGCATATTTAGATCGATAAGGGCCAGGCTGTATGGGGTTTCTAACAATTTATCAATTGCCTGGCCACCGTCTCTTGCAATATCGACTTTACAATTCAGACTTAACAACTGGTTTTCTAATAGTAAGCAATTTATTTCATTATCTTCTGCAATTAAAATTTTATTTGTCCCTGATAGGGATTCTGATGTTGTGTGGGAATCGTTTTGCACGGTCAGGTCAAAAAATTCAACTAAGCGAGCTTTTATTTCTACCAGTTGCAGTGGTTTAAATATAAAGGTAATTGCTTCGTAATTAAAGAATTTTTGTTGATAATTATCAGGGGCTTGCTCAGCCATGGCGATAATTTTTTGACCGGGAAGTTTCGCTCTGATACTGCGAATTGTTTCGATCCCATTTAGACCCGGCAAAGCTATTTCTATAAAAATTAAGTCTGGTTTGGCATTTTCCAATTGCTCAAGACATTGAAAGCCATCAGATAAAATTAATATGTCTGAGGCGTTTGGTAGATTAGATCGTAACTTCTCTGCACTTTGCTGGTTACTGTCTACAATCCAGATTAATGGGCATTGATTTGTATGAGCTGCCATTTAATATAATTAGTGCTAATAAAAACATGAAAAAGAAATAAAATTTGTACCGATCATTGCGCTGATTTATTATGCCAGAAAAATTCTATTTTCTGGTTCAAAGTTAATTTATCAATCTTAAACGGAAATTTATTTAATACATGTTTCAAAAACTGAGCAATTTTTTTTCAGAAGGTATTTGGTTAATTAATCCCGCTGAACTTCATCCAGTTCTCGCCATAGTCGTTAAATATTTAAAAATTCTTATTCTTGCCGCTCACGGATTTGTAAATGATCATTGTGCATTAAGGGCTTCGGCATTAACGCTGTATACCCTGTTATCAATCGTTCCTATTATTGCGATGCTGTTTGGAGTTGCTAAAGGATTTGGGTTTGAAAAGAAATTGCGAGAACAGATTATTGAGCAGGTTCCTGACCAGGACTCGATGGTCATGCAAGTCATCGAGTTTGCGGAAAATCTGCTGGCCAGTACTAAAGGAGGGTTGGTTGCAGGGGTCGGGATCGTGGTATTGTTCTGGACCATCATTCGAGTCATTGGCAATATCGAAAGTTCTTTTAATCATATCTGGAAGATAAAAAAAGGCCGCCCTCTAAACCGCAAGTTGAGCGATTATCTTTCCTTAATGCTACTAGCGCCTATTTTACTGATTATCTCTGGCAGTATTTCAGTCTTTGTTTCAACTCAGCTTACACGCTTGATAGAAATAATCAACTTGCCAGATTTTGGCACTTATCTGGTGTTATTTGTTCTTAAGTTGTTGCCTCTTATTATCCTCTGGGTTTTATTCTCCTTCATTTTTATTTTTATGCCTAATACCAAGGTGACACTAAAATCTGGAATTATTGCTGCAGTTATAACTGGTACCGTATACAAAATCGTACAATGGGCCTATATCAGCTTGCAAGTTGGTGTAACCAGTGCCAATGCAATTTATGGAAGTTTTGCGGCATTACCTTTGTTTTTAATTTGGTTGCAAATTGGCTGGATGATTATCCTGCTTGGTTCAGAAATATCGTTTTATGATCAGCATTACGATGCCTATCGGAATAAAGATAAGTTTGCCAACCTTAGTTTTTCAAAAAGGAAAATATTGGCTTTGCAAATCGCGCAATTAATTATCAAGCAGTTTGCGAATAATCTTCCGCCATTAAATTTGTCTGAAATTTGTACTAAACTGGTATTGCCGGTTTCTGCAGTGCAGCCAGTTGTGGATGAATTGATTGAAAGTAAGGTCATTGTCGAGGTCAAAGTGGACGAGGATGAAAATGAGCCGGTTTTTCAGCCTGCCTGTGATCCAGATTTGCTGAGTATTTCTTTTGTTATAGATGCACTGGAACGATGTGGGAACAATAATTTACCTGAAACAGAGGGATTATCCTATTTTTCAAACATATTGAAAGAGTTTGAAGATTGCCTGGCTCAATCAAAAAACAATAAGCTACTGAAAGAAATATGATCAGAACGAAGAAAAATTACAATAGTTGTAAATTGCAAATTCAAAAAGAGAAAGTTTAATGTCATCAGGCGACAAGAGGCGGCATGCGAGAATTCTTCACACTGCAAATGTAAAACTCACTAATGATAAAGGCCAGGCTGTTGATTTAAAAACCCGTGATTTTTCTGATGGCGGACTGTTCTTGAAATGTGTTTCTACTCCAATCGTTAACGTAGGTGAATATGCTACAGTCAGGGTGTTGGATATTGAAGACGCATTGACGCAGAATATTAAGATTATCCGGATCGAACCAGGAATCGGAATTGCAGTAGAATTTGTTCAAAAGAATTTAGGAGCATGCGCGGAATAAGTTAGGCAAGTTATTTCATGCCTGGCCTAATATTGTTTCCTCGAAGAAAGCAAGGCGTACCCAGTACATTTAGCTATAAATTATATGGGTATTTGTTTGTCGTAAAGGTATAATATCAGCACATAACATTTAGCTTTTTTAATCAAACAAACAATCGATTATGAATACGGAAAGCCAGAAAACATCTGATTCCACGCTGAAACCCGTAAACTTGCAATCTGAAAAAACGGCTACAGACGATAAAGTAATTGAAATTGGCGGTGCGAAGGGGCCTGAGCCGACGCGTTATGGTGATTGGGAGAAAAATGGTCGATGCATTGATTTTTAACTCACCTTTTTTCACCATATTCCGCTAATCAATTTTCATAAAAGTGCGCACGTAATGAATAACAACAGCAGCAGACCTTTGTCTCCACATTTGCAAGTTTATAAGTTACCTTTAACTGGCATTATATCCATTACCCACCGCATGACAGGTGTCATGCTCTCTTTCGGGCTGGTGCTTTTTGTATGTATCCTTTGGGATATTGCAGGCGGTGAGCTTACCTTCACTGAATTACAAGATACCTTAGATTTCTGGTTATTCAAGCTAATCTACTGGGGGTTTGTTTATGCTTTGTTTTTTCACTTGTGTCATGGAATCCGGCATTTAATCTGGGATACAGGCAATACTTTTGAACCTGAAACCATGAATCAATACGCTGTTATCGAATTAATAGCTTCGGTTGCATTGACTTTCATCACACTTATTTTTATTTAAGGATACAGGTATGGATTATCAATCACCTTTGGCTAAGGTACGTGGCCTAGGGTCTGCAAAAGAAGGCTCTCATCATTGGTGGCTCCAGAGGATCACTGCAGTAGCTTTAATTCCACTATCGTTCTGGCCTGTTGTTTTACTCAATTTAGTTTTTAATGCTTCTTATCTGGAAACAGTAACGTGGCTGGCATCACCTTTAAATTCCATCTGCATGGTGTTTTGGATTCTTAGTGTTTTCTATCATGCGGCATTAGGGCTACAGGTTGTCATCGAGGATTATGTATCATCTGAAAAGTGGCGAATTACTGCTATTTGGAGTACTTACCTGGTTTTTTTCTTTTTAATGTTGGCAGCAATCATTGCTGTCTTGCGTATTATTTTGGCAGGCTGATTAATGGATTCTAATTATAAAATTATTGAACATAGCTATGACGTTATTGTTGTTGGAGCTGGCGGAGCAGGGCTGCGGGCAACATTTGGCATGGCGGAAAAAAATCTGAAAACGGCCTGCATCACCAAAGTTTTTCCAACCAGAAGTCATACGGTTGCTGCACAAGGTGGTATTAGTGCTGCATTAGGAAATATGGGAGAGGATGATTGGCGCTTTCATATGTATGATACTGTTAAAGGTTCAGACTGGTTAGGAGACCAGGATGCGATTGAATACATGTGCCGAGAAGCCATCCCGGCGATTATTGAGCTGGAACATTATGGCGTCCCTTTCTCCAGAACCCCTGAAGGTAAAATATATCAACGTGCTTTTGGCGGTATGTCTACGCATTATGGAAAAGCCCAGGCTCAGCGAACCTGTGCGGCTGCAGACGTGACTGGCCATGCGATTTTACACACATTATATCAACAGGCGCTAAAACATAATGCTGAATTTTATGTCGAATATATTGCACTCGATCTGATTATGGACGGCGATGGTTGTCGAGGTATTTTGGCCTGGTGTTTAGATGATGGAACATTGCATCTTTTTAAGGCCCACATGACTGTTTTGGCTACTGGAGGATATGGACGCAGTTATTTTTCCTGTACATCAGCCCATACCGTTACCGGTGATGGTAATGCCATGGTTCTAAGGGCAGGTCTGCCATTACAGGATATGGAATTTGTCCAGTTTCATCCGACTGGTATTTATGGGTCAGGTTGCTTGATCACAGAAGGAGTTCGGGGAGAAGGGGGCTATTTAACCAATTCCGAAGGTGAACGTTTTATGGAACGTTATGCTCCTTCTGCAAAAGATCTGGCTTCGAGAGATGTTGTCAGTCGGGCAATCACCATTGAAGTCAATGAAGGGCGGGGCGTTGGTCCAGAAAAAGACCATGTTTATTTGCATATTGAGCATCTTGACCCCACCATTATCCATGAACGATTACCGGGCATTGCTGAAACAGCCAGAATTTTTGCTGGGGTTGATGTCACTAAAGAACCAATTCCGGTATTACCCACAGTGCATTACAATATGGGTGGGATTCCAACCAACTATCACGGTGAAGTTGTCACTCTGCATGAAGACAACCCTGATACTGTTGTACCAGGTTTGATGGCCATTGGTGAAACTGCTTGTGTTTCGGTTCATGGCGCGAATCGATTAGGCTCCAACTCTCTACTTGACCTGGTTGTATTTGGTCGGGCGGCTGCCATTCGGTGTTCTGAAGTTATCAAACCAGGTGAAGAACATAAACCTTTGTCTGAAAATGCCTGTGACAATGCCATCGCTCGTTTTGACAGAATCAGAAATGCAAATGGCAATCGAAAAACATCAGAAATACGCTTGGAAATGCAAAAAGTCATGCAAGCTAAAGCTGCCGTATTCAGAACAGGTGAAACTTTAGATGAAGGCATTGAGCTTATGCAAGGCATTAGAGAATCCTTTACCGATGTTCATGTGACAGATAAATCCCTTATTTGGAATACTGATTTGGTTGAAACTTTGGAACTTGATAATTTGCTCAGTCAGGCAATGGTAACTATCGCTTCGGCAGGGAATAGAACTGAAAGTAGAGGAGGGCATGCCAGAGAGGATTTTCCAAAACGCGATGATGAAAATTGGCTAAAACACACTCTGACCTGGTTGCCCAATGACAAGATACGGTTTGATTATCGTCCTGTCCATCTATTTACGTTAACTGATGATGTTGAAGTTATTCCGCCGAAAGAGAGGGTTTATTAATGGTTGAATTTACGTTACCAAAAAATTCGGTATTAGTTGAAGGAAAAACCTTCAAAGCTCCGCCGGAAGCCACCAATATTCGACGTTTTGAAGTCTATCGCTGGGAACCGGATTCTGGGCAAAATCCTCGAATTGATACCTATGAAATAGATTTGGATGATTGTGGGCCAATGCTTCTGGATGCCATTATCAAAATTAAAAATGAAATCGATCCCACAGTTTCTTTTCGACGTTCTTGCCGTGAAGGTGTATGCGGATCTTGTGCAATGAACATCAATGGCAAAAACACATTGGCCTGTATTAAAGCTATTGATGCTTATGAAGGCACCATTAAGATATTTCCTCTTCCACATATGTCAGTTGTTAAAGATTTGATTGTCGACATGACCAATTTTTTTGCTCAATATGCTTCAATCAAACCCTGGATTGAGACTCAGACTCCGGCTCCTTCAGATAGGGAAAGATTACAGAGTAAAGAAGATAGAGCCAAATTGGATGGTCTCTATGAATGTGTTTTATGTGCTTGTTGTTCAACCAGTTGCCCTAGTTACTGGTGGAATAGCGATCGTTATCTTGGACCAGCAATTTTATTGCAGGCTTATCGTTGGCTAGTTGATACTCGTGATGAAAATACTGGTGAGCGACTTGATGAACTGGAAGATCCATTCAAATTGTACCGCTGCCATACCATCATGAATTGCACCGACACTTGTCCAAAAGGACTGAGCCCTGCAAAAGCCATAGCAGAAATAAAGAAAATGCTGGTTCTGCGTCAATAATTTTGAAACGGTAACAAATGTGTCATTTATCCAAGCTTAAATGGCAGTGTCGCAGAGGAACGCTTGAGTTAGATATCATGCTCACCAGATATTTAGAAACTTGTTTTGAAAATGCCGAACAGATGGAGCAGGTTGAGTTTTTGAAATTATTAGAACTGGAAGATACAGAGCTAATGCCTTACTTAATGGGACAACGCACGCCAGAAACAATATGCATGCAGCACTTGGTAAATAAAATCAGAAACGTAACGCCGAGGCAATAAGGGAGCAACAACAATTCCTATGAATGTTGAAAAATAATTTTGCAAATATCCTCGGCTAGAGGTTTATCGAACAACATTTGCAAATGGAACAAGCAAAAATATCTTTTATTATTGGCAATTTTCCAAACCGAACTTGTGGCAGGAATGATCATTAAACTTGTGGCAGGAATGATCATTAAATCAAAAGGAGTCCAATATGAATACAAGGATATTCCATGATATATCTGTTCCCCTTTTTCCAGGCTATCTAAAAAATTATTGCCTGGCCGTAATTGTCTAGTTCCTTTTCCTGGATATAAATAAGCCAAATAACTCCCATAATGAGGCGAAGAAATAGCAATAAATAATCCGACTCTCTTATGACCCTCAAGGTTTTGCAAATAATAACGAGCCGCAATTCCACCCATACTGAAACCGATCAAAATAATTTTATGGTTTTCCCCATATTTTTTATCAATCGCATTTTTTAATTGCAATGCCCAGTTTTCAATGCCTTTTCGGCAGTCAAAAGGCTTCAAGTCTGGAGTAAAGCATTTCCAACCTTTCGCTTCTAGTCTTTTTTTCAAGCAATAAAAGACATAACCTGAATTAAAAATCCCGTGTACTAAAACTATGGATTGTGGCATTTACGTGTTTCCATTAAGTTTGGCTAAATATTATACTTTGTATAATTACTACGCAATATCGTAGTTATCGATATGTGAAAAAAACTTTTGACTTAAGCAGAGGAAATCTAAATAAAATGGGAACTCACACAAAACTTGCCGGTTTGGCATTAACTATCATCGCACAACAATCAGGTGCGGCTACTATTAGTTCGTTTGATCAATATACCCTGGAATTACTTAATCAGATGCGTGCAAATCCACAAGCGGCGGCAAACACCTATCTTTCGGGTGATTTAAATGAAGGTTTAGCGGCAGGGACAATTAGTACTACAGCAAAACAGCCATTGGCCTGGGATCTTGGCTTGGTTGCCGCTGCACAAAGCCATACTTCAGACATGATCGGCAATAATTTTTTTGCGCATACAGGGAGTGATGGACGCTCTCCATTTCAAAGAATGAACGATGCAGGCTATAATTTTCTGACTGCCGGGGAAAATCTGTCAACACGCGGAGATTCTACATTAACTGCAATTACTGCTGAATTGACTAAGCAGATGAATATTGATTTGTTTGTTGATTCTGGTGTTACGGGGCGTGGACATCGAACTAGTATGCTTAATAATAATTTTGAATCAGTAGGCATAAGCAATGGCTTTAGTTCCGCATATACTCCATTGGGTGGACTTCCTGGTGGCGTTGTCACCGTTGACTTTGGAGCCAACAATAATGGATCCTTTTTAACAGGCGTTGCCTTTGATGACATTGACGCTGACAATTTTTATTCGCCTGGTGAAGGGTTGGGGGGGTTGAATGTTGTTGTCTTTGAAGCTGGCACTCAGAATATCGTTGCTTCAACAACCACATTGGATGCTGGTGGCTATACACTGGATTTAGGAGCGGGTTTATATGACCTGGAAATAACTGGTGATCTTGGTCAACTGTTTGAACAAGGCATTGTTTTGGGAAATGAAAATATCAAGATTGATTACAATAACTACAATGCCAGCGCAGTACCAGTACCAGCCGCTATATGGCTTTTTGCGAGTAGTTTGATCGGATTTGGAGTTTTTTCAAAGCGCCGTATTTAAATAAAATAGCCAGTAAAGCAGGAGCTTCAAAATTTAAAAAGAAGCTCTTGTTTTCAAAAAGGGACATCGAAAAAAAAGGCCTGACGCAGAACAGCGACAGGCCTTTATTTATATGGAGCTGGTGATGGGACTCGAACCCGCGACCGGCTGATTACAAATCAGCTGCTCTACCAACTGAGCTACACCAGCAAAGTCCTATAATTATACTGTGATTTATGAATTTTACAAGAACAGATTTGTGCGATTTGGATACTCTTATTTCAATTTTCTGAAAAAACAAATGTCTCCAAAGAATCCGTTTCCGGTTTCAATGCGCTACATTCTGTTTTTACACTGAATTTAAAAAGGATTTAACGTCGGATTGATATTCCATGATTGAGGAATAAATTTTTTGTAAGGCTGATTCATCTATTGATTCAATACGGTTCTTTTGTAGACAAATTGCACCACGAAAGCCAAGATAATCAGGCTGTAAATCAAGTAATGAAGGAATGTCAAACAATTGCAAGGAGCCAGCCAAGCCACACAGTAATTTCTGATTTTTAGTGATATTGACGAATTCAGCAATTTTCTCTAACGGTAAAACCTGGGTTAATGATCCATGTTGTTTTTTCATGGTATCTAACATTACACCATCAAACCCTGCTTTTTTTAGGATGGGGATAAAGCTGTTATCAAGGTGTTGATCAGCGAAAAACACCGCAATCAGCTTTAAATCGTTTTTGGATAAGTTAGCTAGTGCATCAATTGATTCGTGCCATTTTCCCCCAGGGAAAAAACCGATTTTAATAAAATCAACACCGGTTTGGGCTGTGGTTTTTACCGCCTGCAATATTGTTTCAGGCTGCATCGGCAAATCGCCAATGGTAGCGCTGACTAGGCATTCCCCATCAATATACGTGACAACTTCAGTTATGGTTTGTGTATCCAAAGCGCCCAGTGCGCCTTTTTCGGGTTGTTTCAGATCAATAATATCTACCTGATTTGTCAGTGCTATTTTTGCTTCGATCAAACTGTTAACGCTGGCTAGTAATCCAGTCATGAGCGATTGTTCTCCTGTTTGAAAGTTTCTATTTTTGCCATCAGCCAATGCCATGCTTCTAGCTCTCTTTCTCCCGCTGTTTTTTCCAATCCGATTTTTAGATATTCAATTTCAGTGGTAATTTTTTCCCAAGGCAGCATATTCAGTCGACTGACCAGGATTGCCAGTTCTAGAACTGAATATTGGGCACGATTAAATCCGCGGAAAGGGCTGTGATTGACGGTATGGATTGTTTTGCAATAAAGTTTTGGGCGGGTTTGGTCTTCTTCAGTTCTAATGAGTTCAAGTTCCTGATGTGCCAATGTGTTTTTCAAAAAATAGCCAGAAATTTTTTCAGCTTTCTGCACTGGCCAATCTCGTCTATCTGTTAAACAACCGGCAAAAATGCGGACATCATCACAAAAATTGATAACCACGGTTTTGCTGGTTAATATATTTTCTAGCGTTGTTGAGGGACGAAATGGCATTATCATATAGCCATCAGCCATCACATGAACCCCCATGGGGGCAATGTGTACCTGCCCTTTGGGATTTTGTGTCGTTATGATAGTTTCTTGAATCATCGTTTATTTTTTTTGTAATGTTGTTCCTGCCGGTTTAAAGGCGTGAATATCGATCGTTTCGTTAGTTGGTTTTGCTGCACAACCCCAGGTCAATGCCTGGTCCTGATTAAAGCGTTTGCCTAATTGCCAGGCAATTTCTGCCCTGGCAAGTTCTACACCGAGATAAAAAGCGTGTCCAGCGTCATTTTCAACAGCCAGGTTTGGAAACAAATCAAAGGGATCAGTAGCACTGTTCAGGCCATCCCGATTAAAAATATGAATCCCTTCCTCGCTGATTTGAATACGATAGCTGGGATCAGTAATCTGTCCAGCCAACTCTTTTATCTCATTTAACGAGTAGGGAAATGGTGCAGTTTCATGCAACGCCATCATTCCAGAATCAATATGTTTAGGCAGGGTATTGAGATTTTCTGCCGCCAACATAATTCTACGCGCAAGATCAGCTTCTTTGATTGCCGTGCAAGCATGTTGACTGACTTCGGTTGCCAGAATATGATCTATATTTAATTCGGAACAAACGCCAAGCATTAAAGCATTCATACCCATGGTATCAGCATGGGTTAGTTCAGTGATATTACCTATACCGAGCATCATTTCAATATCAGGGTATTTTTCTCTGACTTGATGGTAACGTACAATGGATTCAGTGAAACCAAAATGCAAGGGATCAAGAATTGGGTCAACTATAAAAGTATGATTATTTTTTTGTAATATTTCAATGGCTCGATCCAGGGATGCCAGGTCAGCATGCTTTTCAGGGATAACAATGGGGGTAGCCTGAACCTGATCGGCAATCCACAAAGTTGATTCATGGAGACTCAGCATAAAATCTGCACCTGCCTTGCCGCCGCGTAGTAAATCATCGGCTTCCAGGGAATCAATACTGACTTTAAATCCTTCTTGCTTAAGTTCTTGAATGGTTTCTTCAAGATGCGGAAATTCAGTATCAGGCAAGCAGCCAATATCAATCAC
>JALSJK010000026.1 GCA_026989395.1 Methylomonas sp. | reverse complement strand
ATTTTGACTCTTTAAATCTTTGATACGCTTTTTCCATTTTAACCACCACTTAGCAAATATTAGAGTTTTTATCATATCAGTGGCACTCCCTCAAATTTATGAGGGACTAGGTATTATTTTTAAAGACATCATTTACGCGAGATAATTAAAGTTCAGAATATAAACTATGCTTTTGCCCCGCAGGGACCTAACTTGTTACTATACCGAAAAATCGGTATTTTCAAAGCATACCTAAAAAATTCTAAAATTTCCATATAATAAGTTACTATACACAGAAATATTTTCCGTATAATACTCGTATATTGAATATATCACTACTATACGGACTTACTTTATGGCATATCCCCGAACTGTTATTACCGAAAAATTCCATCCCAAACCTGGGAAATTAATGGATCAGGTGCGCGAGGTTTTGCGTTATCACCATTATTCGATCAGGACTGAGGAAGCCTACGTGCGTTGGATTTTGCAGTTTATTCGTTTTCACCATAAGCAGCATCCAAAAAATCTGGGTAAGACTGAAATTGAGGGTTTTCTTAGTTATCTTGCTTCTGAGCGTCATGTTGCGGCGGCTACACAGAATCAGGCAATGAACGCGATTATATTTCTATACAAACGGGTTTTGGATATGCCTATTGATGATCGCATTGAGGCTTTACGCGCTAAAAAGCCCAAACGCTTGCCCACGGTATTAAGTCGGGCTGAAATCAGAAATTTAATGTCCAACATGAAAGGAATCAACCATTTAATGGCGATGCTCCTCTATGGTAGCGGTCTGAGGTTAATGGAGTGTATTCGTCTGAGAGTCATGGATATTGATTTTGATAACCATTTAATTGTGGTTCGCGATGGCAAGGGTAACAAGGATCGTTCTACTTTGCTTCCGGAAATTTTACAGGACAAACTGAAACACCATTTGGTGAAGGTAAAAAACATTCATCAGCAAGATCTTGAAGACGGCTTTGGCGAAGTGTATCTGCCGAATGCGCTTTCTATCAAACTAAAAGGGGCTGCAAAATCCTGGCACTGGCAATATGTTTTTCCTTCTCGGCGGTTATCTGTTGATCCGCGTAGCGGCATAACCCGCCGACATCATATTGATGAGACAACCTTGCAGAAGGCTGTCGCCAATGCGGCAAAAAAAGCGGAGATTGGGAAGCGTGCTTCTTGCCATACTTTGCGCCATTCTTTTGCTACGCATTTATTAGAGGACGGGGTTAATATCCGTATTTTGCAGGAATTGCTGGGACACAAGGATGTTTCGACGACTGAAATTTATACGCATGTTATGAATAAGGGGTTTAGTGATGTTCAGAGTCCTTTGGAAAATTTGTGATGATTTTTTTTATCTCCTCACCCCGACCCTCTCCATCAGGAGAGGGGGCTAATTTCTAGAAATAGCACTTGAAATCCTGTTCATCCCGACTTTCCATCATGAAAGGGGGGATGGAAAGTTTGTGGGATTGGTATTATATTGGTTGTCCTATTTCATCCTGGTGTTCTTCGATCAGATAATCAAGCCATAGGCTGGATAATTTTTCCTGCACGGTATTTTGTCGTAATCGTGCATTCAGGTGAGGGAAGTCTACTCTTTCCAGGTTCTGGTCCTGATTGAAGCAGGAGTAGACATAAAATTCCGCACCGCTTTCCTTATCAACATGTTTGCATAAACACTGGGCGCAGATGCCTTTCATCATGCATTGCATAGGGGAGTTGATCGAGCCGATTGCTTTGTGTTCTTGCAGATATGGTTTTAAGCGTTCGTGTCGGGCTTCTTTAACGGCCGCCATCATTCGGTCAGATCCGATGACGATAATTTCATTGACTTCATGCAAGGGGATGTTGATTTGCCCCAGGTCTCCTTTTGCATAGTTTTCAATGCTTTCCAGAATATTGCCAACACAGCTGAAATCCTGATCACGGGTTGTCGGTAAAGGTTGTACGCCTTCGCCAGGGTCAACAGACCAAACGATAACATCAGCGGCTGCTTCAATTTCTTCCACTTTAAAAATATCGTAGCTATGTTTGTAGCCCGCAAAGTAAATAACCCGATTACCGGCTGCACGCATCGCTTTTCCAATGGAAAATAATACAGCGTTACCCAAGCCGCCGCCAACAAGCATTACGGTTTTATTGCTTGGGATTTCTGTTGGTGCACCGGTGACGCCCATGACCACAACGGGATCTCCTGATTTCCAGAATCGGCACAGTTTGGTTGAGCTGCCCATTTCCAGGGTGATTAATGAAATCAATCCCTGTTCCTTATCAACCCATGCGCCGGTTAAGGCAATTCCTTCGCTGGCAAGAGCAGTGTCTTCGACAAAGGGTGCAAAAGCTTCATAATTCTGCAAACGGTAAAATTGCCCCGGTTCGAAATGCTTGGCTTGCATTTTTGCTTTGACAATCACTTCGACAATGGTTGGCGTCAGTCGTTTTACTTCTTGAATGGTTGCCAGGAAGGAATCATCCATTGTTTGCTGGAATTTTTTCAGCGCTGCATCTCGTTCTGCTTGTTTGGCAGGATCGAGTTGCTTGATATGGTCGGAGAATAATTCAACAACGTAGGGGTAGCCGTCTTTGGCGCTGGCCATCGCTTTTACTACGTTACCGGCATAAACAGGATGGTTGTCGCCATAGTAGGTTATGTAATGGCCATTTTCCTGATAGGAAGTAAATGGCGCTGGTTTGCCAATTTTTGGCATCCAGGTGTCATCCATCGGGTTTAATTGCAAAGCGCTTTGTTTGTTTTCTGGTTCGAAGCGCTGAAAAAACTTGCCGTCCATTTCAAAAGTACCGGGGTGTTCATTTTGATAAATGGTATTTGGCGATGTCCCGGCGGCGACATATAAACTACGTAAAGGCACTTCAATTTGTTCACCACCAACCCAGCGGCCATCTTGCTCAGTCATTTTTTCAAAGCGTACTGCTTTAAGGTGTTGATATTCATCAGTAATCGCTTCTTTGGGATTCATGCCTTCAGCCCAAGCCATGCCTTCTTCCAGTGCTTTTTCTATTTCTTCATGATTTTGAGTATAAGCCGGGGCGTTTTTCATGCTTTTTCTATAAAACAGGGTGACGCCGCCCCATTGTTCTAGTAATGGCTGGAAGTTAGGGGCTTCTTTTGCTGCTTTTGCTCTTGCACGTTCAGCGCGGATCGCTTGGCCATGTTCCAGGAATTCATCAAGAATTTGTGTTTCTTCTTCATCAAAGCGAGCTAGCAGGTTTTGTTTGCCATATTTCTCTGATAAACGTTGATAACGGTCAAGGATTTTTTCGACTTGTATCGGATAATAGGCCAACAATTCAGTCACTGTATCGGTCGCCGTCAGGCCGCCGCCAATAACACCGGCCGGTAAACGGACTTGCAGGTTAGCCAGTGAGGAGGTTTTTGCTGCACCTGTTAGCTGTAACCCCATCAGGAAATCGGAAGCTTTACGAATGCCGCGAACCAGGTTGTTTTTCAGGCCAATGATGGTCGGTTTGCCCGCACCAACAGCAATGGCAATGTGGTCAAAGCCAAGTTCCCAGGCATCTTCAATGGTGATGGTGCCGCCAAAACGAATGCCGCCATAGCTGCTGAAGGCCTTGCGCCGTGCAAGTGTGAGATAAATGACTTTGAGAAAGTTTTTGTCCCAGCGTACCGTGATGCCGTATTCTGCAACGCCGCCAAAACCAGCCAGAATCCGTTTGTCCAGATCCTCATACAGGGTATTAAAATCACGAATCGGTAAGGGTGGATTGTCTTCAGAGCCTACCAGCTCTTCAGGTAATGGTTCGATTTTCAGACCGTCAATACCTACAACACCAAAACCTTCATTTATCAGGTAGTGCGCCAAAGTGTATCCTGCCGGCCCCAAGCCTGCGACAAGAATATTTTTTCCATTATAGGGGAGGGCGTATGGCCGTTTGACATTTAGCGGATTCCAGCGTGTCAAGAAACTGTATATTTCAAAGCCGTATGGCATAAATAAAACATCGGTGAGGACGTTGGTTTCTATTTGAGGGATGTTGACTGGTTCGGTTTTTTGATAAATACAGCCTTTCATGCAGTCATTACAAATCCTGTGGCCGGTTCCCGGGCACATTGGATTGTCAATTATGATCATGGCCAGAGCGCCAATATTATCGCCTTGTCTTTTTACCAGGTGCATTTCGGAGATTTTTTCTTCCAAAGGACATCCTGTGATTGTGACATTCAATGGATTGGTTTTGAACGTGCCATCCTTTTTGTTTTTCATGCCTTTTGAGCATGAGTCGGTATTGCGGTCGTGGCAGTAGATGCAATGATCGACTTCATAAAGGACTTCCCGCTGGTTGTAGCGGTTATCTGTTAACGCAAAACCGTCACGTCTTCTGCGTTTGTCTTTGGGTCCGACCAGAGAAACGAAACCGTCATGCGGTTCTTCTTCCACTTCGACCAGGTGAGTGAAGTCAGTTCTTCCCGGCGATTTAAACAGTTTCCAATCTTTGGTTAATGTTTGTAATTCCGGGTCGGTGTTGGCAATATGCAGCCAGCGTTGCAATTGATCAAGCAGGGTGTTAACAAGTTCACTGTTTTCGCCTGCTAAAGCATCCGAAAAAAACTGACTGGTCTTTTTGTTGGCAGATAATGATTCTCGAATTGACTTGATTTTTTCTTCAGAAGAATCATCAGAACCCGGGGTATCATTCGCACTTGCAAAATGTTGTGATATTTGAAACAGTTCGCTGCCAATGTTACTGATTGCCAGTTCCATATCAGCTTGATTGGGTGCTATTGCTTCCAGAAGCAATGTGATGGCTTGTTTAAGATTTTCGATATCCCAGTCGGCGATATTTTCCTGTTTAAATTTTTTTGCTAGTTTACTAACGACTTCCTTACGGAAAAAGAAGATAGTCTCAAATTCCTGGCGAATTGTATCGCGCTGGCTTTTGTGTTGTTGTTCAACATCGAATAGTTTTGCGACAAATTGGCCAACATAAGGTCCCATTTCAACAAGAATTTCAGAGATTTCTTCAGGCTTTAAATTTTCTCCCTGAGTTTTTCTGTAATCCTGATAGCGGTTAAAAAGCTCGTTATCATGCTGTTTGACGCTATCATCAAATACTTGAAGTAGCGTCTTCAATTTTTCTGGATGATATAAATCTGCATAGGTGAAGCCAGGAAGGCCAAGATTAATATTCGATGTATTGTTTTCAGGATTGTTCATTGTTGTCGGTAACTATTAAGAAAATCTAACGCGTCAATCGGTTGTAGCGATTGACGATATTGGATGAAGCACTAATGTAAAGGTTGTTCTAACTATTTTGCATAGTGAAATTATCGATCAAAACCAATAAAATCCCAGATAGCATATAGTACGCCGGTTTTGTCTTGTCTCTCGACTTCCGGAGGCACGCCGTCAGGATAATTTTGGGCGAATACTCTGGCCGCATCACTAGCCAGATCATTGAGTCCAAGTTTTTTGTAGGCATCTTCCATAATCAGCAAGGCATGTGGAACGGCTGGTGTGCGCTGAAATTTTTCAACCACACGATTGGCGCGATTCACGGCGGCGATATAGGCTTCTCTTTGCATATAATATCGTGCTACATGAATTTCAAACATAGCCAGATTGTTGCGTAAATAAAGCATTCGTTGCTTGCTGTCTTCAACATACTGGCTATCCGGAAATCGACGGATCAATTCTGCAAAATTATTATAAGCATCGAGCGCATTGCCAGGGTCACGTTGCGAGGCGTCAGTCGGCAGGAATCGTTCAATAAATCCAATTCCTCGATTATAGTTAACCAGACCCTTTAAGTAGTATGCATAATCAACACTGGGATTTCTGGGGTGGATTTTAATGAAGCGTTCTGCGGCTGCAATGGCCGCTTCAGGTTCATTATTTTTGTAATATGCGTAAGCAATGTCTAATTGGGTTTGGGCTGCGGATTCACCAAATGGATAGCGTGATTCGAGTTTTTCATAAAGCTCGATGGCTTTTTGATAATTTTCAGCATCCATGGCTTTTTTTGCTTCAGTACGAAATTTCTCTGCGTCCCAGTTCGCATATTCTTTGTCATCTGAACTTGATTGGCCTATCCCCAATGATTTTAATGTTTCACAACCTTGCAGAATAAAGGCAGTGCAGATAATAAAAATTAGATTGAGCAGGTATTTGCGCATCATGTTGCTATTTCTCTTGGGTGCTATGTTTACTGATTTGTTTTTGCCAAACAGACAGCAGCTCTTTTAATTCATTGAGTTCAATTTTAACGGGTGATGCTTGTTCATCATAAAGATTCAACAATAAAGCTTGTTTGGGGTTGATTTCCAGTTCATAGATATTGCCACAAAAAAATTCCTGTTGATTCGGATTGGTGCTGTGTTTGATTTCATCAATGGAAGAAATAATTTCCTGACAATATTCCCGGTTTTCATTAATATCAGTCTCTAGAAAATCAGCAAACGGTTTCAGGTGCGGCGGCTGTATTATTTGCAATTCACCTTGTTGGTTGCGAGTCAGTTTGATTTTCATGATTTAGGGCTGAGGGAAAGCAGTGGTAATTCTGCGTTGGTTTCGAGTAAGTCCCATACGGATAGTAAAAGGGCGGCCACTTCTGTCAAGACAGAAGCCTTGGGCATTTTTTTGTGGCGCCGAGGGACCAAGAATACCCCATTGATGATGTTTTTTGGTTTTATTTCGTGCGGCATAAGCGACAGAACGGGTAATAGCATCGACAGTGCAGTGATCAGGAAAAAATGTTGAAAACTTGGTTTTACCATTTATAAATTTAACTCTGGCGTTATAAATACCTTTGCGCAAGCTTTGTTTTTTATAGATTTCTTTAACTTCAGGTGTTGATCCCAACATCTGGGTGGAATGAAAACCTTTGGGGCGGCCTCTACGGTCTATTTCTCCACAGAAAATATGCCTTAAATTTATGGGCGGCTGGGTTTTGCTCCACTTTGATGCTTTTTTTTTGCACGAAAAATCCGCGCTTGTGGCAATGGAGCTGGTTAAAATTAATAAAAAAAATATCAGGAAATATTTTATCATGTATCGCTTGTTAGTTTATGAGCCAGTTTTTTACACAGTGTGGAAAGGGAAGCTGTGTGAGGCTTTATTTTATCCACTTTAGTCTATGAGTTTTATTAGTTTAAGAGTTGCTTTGTGCCTATTTTAACATCAAAAGTGCCTGATGAGATGGTTGGCATGCGATTGGATCAAGTGCTGGCTGAAATTTTTCCTGATTTTTCACGAAGTAAATTACAAACCTGGGTAAAATCAGGGCGTGTCAGGGTTGACGGTAATCTGCTTAAATCCAAGGATCGGCTTGATGGTGGCGAAATAATCGAGCTTGATGCAGAACCGGAAAGAGTGGTTGAGAGTGTTGCAGAAAAAATTCCGTTAAATATTGTTTACGAAGATGATGTTTTAATTATCATCAATAAACCGGCGGGTTTGGTGGTGCATCCCGGCGCTGGCAATTGGACGGGGACCTTGCAAAATGCTTTGCTGTATCATGATATCAGTCTGGATAAATTGCCCAGGGCTGGAATTGTGCATCGTATTGATAAAGATACCAGTGGTTTGTTAATGGTCGCAAAAACGCTACAGGCTCACTCAAACCTGGTAAATCAGTTACAAGAGCGAACCATTCATCGTGAATATCTGGCTATTACCCAGGGACGAATGACTGCAGGTGGGACTATTGATCAGCCGATTGGCAGGCATTCGGTTGAACGATTAAGATTTGCTGTTAGACGGGAAGGTAAGCAAGCTGTGACCCATTATCGGGTCATTGAAAGATTGAAACGGCATACTTTGGTTCAGGTGAAACTAGAAACTGGCAGAACCCATCAGATCAGGGTGCATATGGCGCATATTCGCTATCCTTTGGTAGGGGATCCAATATACGGAGGCCGGTTTCAGTTGCCTGCCGGGTGTTCAGAGCGATTGGAGTCAGTGTTGCGAGGATTTAAGCGTCAGGCTCTACATGCAGAAAAACTGGGCTTGTGTCATCCCGTAACCCAGGAATATTGTCAATGGCAGGTTGCCATGCCTGATGATATGAATTCCTTGCTTCAAGCATTGCGTGATAATGACGCCGAATTGGGTTGAAGCAGACTGGCCTGCTCCTGCGAATATACATGCTGGCACTACTCTAAGGACGGGAGGAGAGAGTAAAATCCCTTATGACAGCAATAATCTTGCTGCACATGTTGGCGATGATTTGAATGCGGTTGAAAAAAATCGGCAATATTTGAAAAGCATGCTGAATTTGCCCGCTGATCCTTGCTGGCTGGATCAAAATCATGGCAATAAAGTTATTAATATTGATAAGGGCGAGCAGTGTTTAACAGCCGATGCCAGTTATAGCCTAAAGCCAGAAGCTGTTTGTGTGGTATTAACGGCGGACTGTTTGCCTGTATTGCTTTGTAACGAGCAGGGGGCAAAAATTGCTGCTGTCCATGCGGGCTGGCGTGGTTTGTTGAATGGCGTGATAGAAAATGCTGTTTCTGAGTTAAAAGATAATAATTTGATGGCTTGGTTAGGTCCTGCTATTGGGCCAGAATGCTTTGAAGTGGGCGATGAGGTTTTTGATATTTTTTTTAACAAATCCCATCTTTTTTCCTCTGCTTTCCAAAGTAAAGGCCAAGCTAAGTGGCTGTTAGATATTTATAAGCTTGCTCGGTTGATGTTAAATAATGTTGGCGTTAAAAAAATTTACGGTGGAAATTTCTGTACGATGACTGAGCAAAAGCAGTTTTTTTCTTACCGCCGTGACGGCAAAACTGGCCGGATGGCCAGCTTAATCTGGAGAATTTAAGAGGCTATGAGCCTGATTGTATATATTATTATTTTTACTGCAATTGGTGGCGTATTAAGTGTAATCGCCGCATCAGTTTTTTTATTGTTGTCTTCTGAAAATCAGAAAAAAGTATTACCTCATGGTATTAGTTTTGCCATCGGAGCCTTGCTTGCAGTGTCTTTTTGGGGATTGATTCCTCATGCTTTTACTGATGTTGCGCCAGCACAATTTCAGTCGTTATCGGCAACAATCATGATTGGATTATTAAGTTTTTTTATTCTGGAGAAGTTATTAATTTGGCGGCACTGCCATTCAGGAAGTTGTGAGGTGCATATCGATGAAGATCATAATCATCGGTCGGCAGGGGTGCTGATTATTATTGGCGATGCTATTCATAATTTTGTTGATGGTGTTTTGATTGCCGCAGCTTTTCTGACTGATGTGCAGCTTGGAATTGTGACAAGTCTTGCGGTTGCGGCTCATGAGATCCCACAGGAGGTTGGAGATTTTGCTATTCTGCTACAGAGTGGCTACAGTAAATCCAAGGCATTATTTTATAATGTACTGTCTAGTCTAACCACTGTTATAGGCGGCATTATTGCTTATTTTTGGTTGGAAAACCTGCATGAATATTTACCCTTCTTTTTGGCGGTGGCGGCTTCCAGTTTTATTTACATAGCGGTGGCGGATTTGATTCCTTCTCTGCATAAAAAAACGGATATGAAGACTTCCTTGGAGCAGATCGCTTTAATAGCGGCAGGTGTGTTGTTGATCAGCTCCATGCATCAATTTGCCCATGAGTTTGAAGAAGATGAGCATCAACTAATGCCAGAACAAAAGCTGGAAAATTAGGCAAAAAAAAGCCCCAAAATAATGGGGCTCTTTGTTTGAATAGACGTGTTTCTTTATTGTTATAGAGAATAATACATGTCAAATTCAACAGGGTGAGTGCTCATGCGCAAACGAGTCACTTCTTCCATTTTCAGATCAATATAACCGTCAATTGCGTCGTCAGTAAAAACCCCGCCTTTTTTAAGGAACTCACGGTCTTCATCAAGCGCTTTTAAAGCTTCATCAAGTGAAAATGCAACCTGAGGGATGTTCTTTTCTTCTTCAGGCGGTAAGTCATATAAATCTTTGTCCATGGCATCGCCAGGATGAATTTTGTTTTCAATGCCGTCCAGCCCAGCCATTAGCATTGCCGCAAAACACAGATAAGGGTTTGCAGTAGAATCACCAAAACGGACTTCAATGCGACGACCTTTAGGATTGTTAACAAATGGGACACGGATTGAAGCAGAACGGTTACGTGCTGAATAAGCCAGCATTACAGGCGCTTCAAAGCCAGGTACCAGGCGTTTATAACTATTGGTTGACGCATTTGCAAATGCATTCAGAGCCTTGGCGTGTTTGATGATGCCGCCAATATAATACAATGCAGTTTCTGAAAGACCGCCATACAGATCGCCAGTAAAAAGGTTAACACCATCTTTTGCAAGTGATTGATGAACATGCATACCGTTACCATTGTCGCCAACTAATGGTTTTGGCATAAAGGTTGCGGTTTTGCCGTAAACATGTGCAATATTGGTAACAACATATTTTAGCACCAATACTTCATCAGCCTTGTTAACTAGAGTGTTGAATAACGAGCCGATTTCACATTGACCGGCAGTTGCAACTTCATGGTGATGAACTTCAGTGGTCTGACCCATTTCTTCTAAAGTCAGGCACATTGCGGAACGCATGTCTTGTAAAGAATCAACAGGTGGTACTGGAAAGTAACCGCCTTTTACACCGGGCCGATGTCCCATGTTGCCATCTTCGTAAACTTTTTCTGAATTCCATTCGGCTTCTTCGGAGTCAATTTTATAAGAGCACTGGCCCATGTTTGCTGTCCAGCGGACATCATCGAAAACGAAAAATTCATTTTCAGGACCAAAGTAAGCAGTATCCGCTATACCGGTAGAGTTCATGTAAGCTTCGGCGCGTTTTGCAATGGATCGAGGATCACGCTCATATCCCTGCATGTCGCTTGGCTCGATAATATCGCAGCGAAGGATCATGGTGGTGTCATCATAAAACGGATCAATGACGGCAGTTGAAGCATCCGGCATCAGGATCATGTCGGATTCATTAATGCCTTTCCAGCCAGCAACGGATGAACCATCAAACATTTTTCCTTCTTCGAAGGTGTCTTCATCAATGGTGTGAGCTGGGTAGGTGACGTGTTGTTCTTTCCCGCGGGTGTCGCAAAATCGAAAATCAACGAATTTTACGTCGTTTTCTTTTAGCATGTTTATAGCTTTTTCTACTGACATTTAAGAGTCTCCAAGCGTGTTTTTAGTAAGGTTATTATTAAGTCGTTTAGTTTGACTGGCTAAAGATAACATTTTTTTTGGCATAAAAAAACGGAGGATTTGATCTCTCCGTTTTTTAAATTTAATCCAGGATTGTTATCTCCATAATTTTAATGTTATCGATTAAGGATTATATCCAGGATGAATTCAATTATCAGAAAGTGGTTGAAAGGGTGGCAACTGCTCTGGCATCGCCTAAATCACCAAATTCTTCTGCTCCTGCAGTGTCGGTATAGGCAACTTCGACATTAAATCCGGCAATATCTTTGGCGACGCCGAGTTTCCAGTCCCAATAGTCATTGCCACCGCCTTTGTGCTTAGGATAATAGCCGACATGACTGACGATGGTGGTGTTCCATGCCCAATCCGGTAAGGTGTAATCTCCAGCAAGATCCATGTAGCCAATGCCAACTCGATTTTCCAGGCTGACGTCATGATACCAGTAACCACTTAAATTAAGATTTTCAACTGGCGACAGGGCAAGGCCGAAATAAACTTCGTTAAAATTCAGGCTGTCTGTTTCCAGTGGATACTGATAATGTAACCAGCCAATATCGTAAGTCACTGTCATGCCGCCCAGATCAATGTCACGACTAAAACCAGCATAGATATCAAGTTCAATGCTGTTATTATTAGGATTGATTGGGTCGCCTCCATCGCCAAAGTCAACATTTGATCCCCAAACGCCAAAATAAGCGCCGCTTTCATGGGAAATGTCAAATGAACCCTGAATGGCAGCAGCATTATTGGTTTGTGAAATACCGCGCCAGATGTAATCAGTAGTTAAAGCAAAACTGGCGCTGGCATCAAATCCTTTTGGCAGTGTATCTGAAGGCGCTTCGTCACCGAAGCTTCTGGTGATGCCAAAATAAATTCTTGAATCGTCTAGATCACCCGCATCTGCACCGCTGGTATCAACATAGGCGACTTCAAAACCAAAGCCATAGAGTTGTTTGGCTAAACCAACTTTCCAGTCCCAATAATCATTGGCTCCGGCTCTTCGCCAATAATGGCCGCCATGGGCAATAATTTGCAGATTCCACAAGAAATCAGGAAGGGTGTAATCAGCGCTCATATCCAGATACCCTATGGCAGGTTTGCTTTCTACGCCAATATCCTGATAGTAGTATGTGCTGAAGTTAAAATTTTCAAATGGGGAGATGCCCAAACCAAAATAGATTTCATTAAAATTTAGTCCAGTTTCTTCTGGATATTCATAATGCAAGAAACCAATGTCGTAAGTTAAGGCCATACCACCCAATTCGATCTCATTAGAAAAACCAGCATAAAGATCAAGCTCCATACTATTGTTGGTATCGCCGAATTCAACATTGGATGCCCAGGCGCCAAAATAGATGCCGCTTTCGTGGCTCATATCGAAAGAGCCTTGAATTGTCGCTCCGTTAGAGGTTTGAGAAACACCGCGCCAGATATAATCATTGGCAAGGGTGATGGTGGCGCTTGGTGTCCATCCATAATATGATTTTGTTGTTTCTTCATCGGCAATTGCGATGAAGGTTGTTGCAATTAAGCCAATTGCAACAGGCAGTTTCTTGTTGATCATAACGACTCCAGTTTTTGATTATTCGTGGCAATGTTATCACAAAAAAAATCAATTGCAAGGTCATGAAATATAATGTATTTTTTAAGTGCTGGAAGGGAGTGTGAATTTTAGTTTGCGCACTTTTTTGGTGCGTTTTGAATGCAGTTTGCTATGAAAGCAGGCTTTGTTTTAAGGGTATGGAATTATAATTTGTTGTATTTTTGTAACAAAAAGCTAAGGAAACGCTTCTAATATTGTGCCCCAAGTTTGTGCAAACGTTTTTTTGATGCACCAAGGTTGTGAAGTCAAGCGCTATGATTGATGTTTTCGGGTAATTTTTTTTAATCAGATGAAAAAAAAATATTTCAGGATCGATTATCAACTGGTCAATTTTATTGGTTGTTAGAAATTAAGCTTTTTAAACAAGTTATTGATTAATATTGATTTAAGGAGGAAGGAAATGAAAAGTCCGTAAAGAATAGACAATAAAGCAATTTTTTATATTTGAAACAAGGATTTAAAAATGCTGGAGCTGGCATAGTATATGCTGATTTACCTTTAAGTCCTATTTACTGGAGGTGACTGATGAAGCTAGTAACAGCAATTGTAAAACCATTTAAATTAGATGACGTGCGTGAAGCATTATCTGATATTGGGGTATCGGGGGTGACTGTGACTGAAGTGAAGGGGTTTGGACGTCAAAAAGGTCATACAGAACTTTATCGCGGTGCAGAATATGTGGTTGATTTTTTACCAAAAGCAAAAATTGAAGTGGCGATTCCTGATGATTTGGCCGATCAAGCCGTAGAAGCAATTTCCAAAGCAGCAAATACTGGCAAGATTGGAGATGGTAAAATCTTCGTAAGCACTCTTGAGCAGGTTATTCGTATTCGGACGGGGGAAACCGGCGAAGAAGCATTATAAATAATTTTAATAACAATTGAGGATTGGAAAGTGGATAAAATAATCGAATTAAGCTATGCCCTTGATACGTTCTATTTACTAATGAGTGGGGCGTTGGTGATGTGGATGGCGGCTGGTTTTGCTATGCTGGAAGCTGGTTTGGTCCGTGCCAAAAATACCACGGAAATTCTAACCAAAAACGTGGTTTTATTTGCCATTGCGTGCATAATGTATATGTTGTTTGGTTATAACATAATGTACCCAGGTGATGCTGCAGTTAACAGTGTTTGGCCTGGCATCAGTTTTTTATTGGGCAGTGATAATACTGCCGCTGAAGTAGCCAAGAGTAATGGTGATATTGTTTACTCTAATATGGCCGATTTTTTCTTTCAGGTGGTTTTTGTTGCGACTGCCATGTCTATTGTTTCCGGTGCAGTTGCTGAACGCATGAAGTTGTGGGCATTTCTTTTGTTTGCAGTCGTGATGACCGGCGTCATTTATCCGATTCAAGGTTATTGGAAATGGGGTGGCGGCTTTTTGGACGAACTTGGTTTTTTTGATTTTGCAGGATCTGGGGTTGTCCATTTAGCGGGTGCCAGTGCTGCTTTAGCAGGTGTGATTTTGCTCGGGGCACGAAAAGGCAAGTATGCTGCAAATGGCGAAATTCACCCGATCCCTGGTTGTAATATGCCTTTGGCAACTTTAGGAACCTTTATATTATGGATGGGATGGTTCGGTTTTAATGGTGGCTCGGAACTGATTATTTCAAATGTTGAAGAAGCAAACGTAGTGGCGAAAGTATTTGTCAATACCAATGCTGCCGCTGCGGGTGGTGTTGTTGCAGCTTTATTGACTGCACATTTTCTTTTTGGCAAGGCCGATTTGTCTATGACATTGAATGGGGCATTGGCTGGCCTTGTTGCAATTACTGCAGATCCTTCCAGTCCTGATCCAATGTTATCAACGATAATCGGGCTGGTAGCAGGGGTGTTGGTGGTTTTTTCTATTACTTTTTGGGATAAGGTGAGAATTGATGATCCGGTTGGTGCCATTTCAGTTCATGGTGTGGTTGGTATATGGGGCTTGTTGGCTGTTTGTTTTTCAAATACGGATTCTACAATTTCTGCACAGTTAATCGGCATTGTTACCATTTTCAGTTTTGTGTTCCTGGCGAGTCTTTTAGTCTGGTTTATTATTAAACTGGTTATGGGTGTCAGAGTATCTGAGGAAGACGAATACCAAGGTGTGGATTTCTCGGAGTGTGGTATGGAAGCCTATCCTGAATTCACTAATACTGGAAAATAGCCTTTTGATACAAAAACGAGCAGTTCCTGCTCGTTTTTGTTTGTCGGGCGTATGTTACAGAAAATTACGAGGCGAAAAGGTTTTTGCCGCTGGAGATTTTGCTGTTTGCTGTATTGCCTGATCTAAAATGGAATCAGCTTTGACAGGGCCAAATGCTTCACATAAAGCAATATAGATACAATGTACTGCACTGCATAGTTCATCAGCAACTATATTTTTTTTGAAGACCTTCAAATTTAATGCGTTAGCCCAAGACAGAACTTGTTGCCGGTTTTCTTCAGATAGTTCGGTTTTAAAAAGCTCTTCCTTGAGCGTTTCTTTAAACGCACTATATCCATTTCCATTCGGAAACTTGGTTTCAGAGATTATTTTTGAAATTAGCATTGCAAAAACTGTCATTTCCGGTGTTCCTTTGATTTTTTTTGCTGGAACGCTAGTTTTATGCGCTTGTTCAGCAGTCTGATTATTAATCCTGTTAACTTTATTTATACCACGAAATTTCAGCATTTGTGGCATTGGATCGTCTGTATAGGACTCCTCCGGTAAATCAAGGTTACGATTTAGTTTGGGATATAAGGTGGTAATAATATTATTATCCAGTCCCAGAAGTTCAGCCGTGATCCCAAAAAAACCGATAAAAGTCATCTTGTCGGCAGAATGATCTCTTTCTTCAAGCATCCACATGGCCCGCATGAGGGCTTCGCCATTAATGACTTCTGAAAAAGTCATGTAGGCGGCACATCGACGTTTGGTCAAATCAAGAGGCTTCAAGGTATTTCTGGCCATTTGTTACTTCTCAATTTCTCCATGAGTGACTGTCTGGTTAAATTCTGCATAACCAACTTCGTAATGCTCAGCATAATCCAGCCCTCTTTGTTCATGAATACTGCTTGTGCGAAGTCCAAGAAATTTGTCGACAGTTTTGAAGGTCAGATATGCAGTTGGAAAGCTCCAGGCGAAAGCGGTGATTACTCCCAAAAGCTGAATAGTTATGCGAGTGATAGAAAACATATCCCCTGTATAAAATATGCCGGCGGCTAGCGTTCCCCACGCGCCACAAAAGCCATGAACGGCAACTGCTCCAACGACATCGTCAATCTTGTAGCGTTCCAGTAGCACGCTGCCCCAAACCAGGATAATGCCACTTATCAGACCGGTCATAATTGCTGTTCCAGGCATCATGATATCAGCACCCGCTGTAACAGATACCAGCCCTCCGATACTCGCATTGACAGTTGTTGTCATCATAATGGGTTTGTTGGTTAACGCCATAAAGAAAATCGCTCCCATTGCGCCGGCACAAGCGCCAAGATGAGTATTTAATAAAACGTTGCCTAGATTATTTAAACTGGTGACGCTGCCACCATTAAAGCCGAACCAACCCAGCCAGAGAATAAATCCTCCCAATGCAATCATGGGAAGATTATGGCCAGGAATGTATCGGGTTTCGCCAGCTCTGGAGAAGCGTCCTAATCTTGGACCCAGAACCATTACCGCAGCTAGAGCGCACCAGCCGCCGACCGAATGGACAACTGTCGCTCCGGCGAAATCAATAAACCCAAGTTGATTTAACCAGCCATCTGGATTCCAAACCCAATGCCCAAAAATAGGATAAATTAACGTACAGATGATCGAGGCAGAAAGCATATATGAAACAAATCTCATGCGTTCAGCAACTGCGCCACTAACTATAGTGGCGCAAGTTGCTGCAAACATCAGCTGAAAAACCAAGCCAATGGTTTGTTTATTTGAAAGTGAGTCATCCAAAAAGTGGCTGAAACCAAATAGCCCTGCCTGACTTTCACCGAACATTAGCCCATAGCCGATTGCCCAGAAAAAGATGCTGCCAAAACAAATATCAGTATAATTTTTCATAATCACATTAATAGCATTCTTTGCTCTGGATGCACCGCATTCAAGTAAAGCAAATCCGGCCTGCATGAAAAAAACCAAGGCTATACTGGTTGCAAGCCAAATGATTTCGCTTGAAAAAACAGATTCTGTAGAATTTGCCTGGGCAGTTGGAGCAAATGCTATTAACAGATTAAAAAACCAGAATGAAAACTTATTAAATCTATTTGTAAATGCTGATTTTGCCACGGAATTTTACCTTTTCGATGCAATTGTAATAACCAATTGAATTTAATATAGACTGTAGAAATGGTGCATGCTGGTGTCCACTTCACAAAAAACAATAGCAGTTATTGTTTTTTTGTTTTAATTGAGTGAAGTAAATATTTCGTGGCTCGAATGAGTATCTGAAGAAATAATTTCTAGTAGCCTGCAAGTTGCATATAAAGCATCATCAAAACCCAGCCATCTGTCATTAAAAAAGAATCTTCCGTTGAGGTCGCCGGCAAATTTTCCAGCGGAAACTTTGAGCTTTGATTTCATCAGCAATGGTTCAGCTTTACACAAAACTGGGCGGCCATTATTGGCGGTAATAAATTCGATGACATGTTCAGGGCATTGATCGTCAATAATGATTTCACTGCCTGGATCGGCATGAAGTATGGCTTTGGAAAAAAACTTTATTAATTGTTCTGCCGGAATAATTTCACCTTGGCAATCAATGATGTTCAGTATGGTTCCTTGCTGATGAAAAGAGAGTCCGGCATCGGCTTGATGTTGATGGATAGCGTGCTTGAGGGCTTTTTCTGAGGAGCTTTCATTGGCTTCGGATTGAGAGTGAATAACCTGGCAACCCAGTTCTTGCAAAAGGTTTTTAGCAAGTTGACCGGTTGCCCCATCTTCACAATCTAAAATAATAGTTAAGGGTCTATCTAGACGAATATCTTCGCTGATTATGCCAATATATTCATGAATGAAACTATTATTTTCTTCTCGATGGCCGCGTTGATTTTTAAGTAAATCGGAGTCATCGAATTCTCTCATTAGCCGTTGTGTTTTTTCTTTTACTAATATTTCACCAGCAATAATAATTTTTAAATCCGTTTGCTGATTTACTTGGCCATCAGTCGCTATCATGACCCCTGTTTTGCCATCATAATGCTGTGTAACAAAATAGAGGAGCGGAATGGGTGTTTTTCCAAGGTTTAAAACGTTCAGTCCGATCGATTGGATGCCCTCAGCCAGGAAATTGCTTAAAGATGTGCTGGTTTTATGGTCATCATAAGCCACTATAATTGTGGATATATCATATTTTTTTGCCTCTAATGCCAATGCTTGTCCAATATGATGAATTTTGTCAGGTGTTAGTATTGGGTCCCCGCCTCTTGGGGTGCGTCTTAAATCATGGTCACGAAACAGCGAAACTGATTTATCAACAAGTTGCTTGGCGGTTTTGCTTTGTGGTTTTTTGGGAGAATCTTCCTGAATAATGCCGCGAAATTTAAGCATTTCAGGAAGTGGGTCGGGGGGTAATTTTTCGTTATTCAGATCTAGATATTTGTTTAACTTTATATATATTATTGAAACTTTATAGGGACTTATGCCAAAGATTTCGGCAGTAACACCTACAAAACCTAAAAAAGTAAATCTATCAGCAGAGTGATCCCGTTCTTCAATCATCCACATGGCTTGCATTAGCTGATCCCCACGCAACAGCCTGGCTAAAATTTTATATGCGGCGCGTCTTCGTTTAGTTGGGTCTAATGATTGGTTTAGGTCTGTAGTCATGTTGAGGAAAGCAGTATTATTTCAAGTAATCTGTGTTTTTTTATGCAGAGTTAATTCTTATCGAGAAGTTTTCAATTTAAAGTATAGAACTATTAAAAACCATTGTTGGTAAGATTTGGTTGACTTGTCACAGTTTCGAGTATTGTCTGAGTAAAGTTTGGATTTTATGAGGAATTCTAGTATTACCCTGTGCTCATGAATGTTATTTTTGGTGTGAAATGTTTTTTTGTTATCATGGCGCTAAGAATTACAAAAATAATATCTGACAAGCAGGAGAAATTATGAAATTAATTACAGCAATAATTAAGCCCTTTAAACTTGATGATGTTAGAGAAGCACTTTCTGATATTGGAATAGCAGGGGTTACAGTAACAGAGGTTAAAGGTTTTGGCAGGCAGAAAGGTCACACTGAATTATATAGAGGTGCCGAATATGTCGTTGATTTTCTCCCAAAAGTGAAAATGGAAATTGCTGTTGCCGAAGATAAAGTCGATCAAGCCGTTGATACTATTGTTAATGCAGCAAACACCGGAAAAATAGGTGACGGCAAGATTTTTGTAACAAACCTGGAGCAGGTGGTGCGAATCAGAACAGGTGAAACGGGATCTGATGCTATTTAGGCAAGCAGTTTTTCAGGGAAGATTTTCCTCGACAATATCTAGAGCTTTTGAATAATTACAATTTCTCAAATTGAGCTTATGAGTTATAAAAACAATAAATTAATCTTCCCTTTTTTAATGCTGATGCCTGAGTTTGTCTGGGCATCAGAACTGAATCAAGCCAATACTGCCTGGATTTTAACTTCTACGGCATTGGTTTTATTTATGACAATTCCTGGTTTGTCGTTATTTTATGCCGGTCTTGTACGAAGTAAAAATGTCTTGTCGGTATTAATGCAGTGTTTTGCTATTACTTGTCTGGTATCCATCTTATGGTTGGCCGGGGTTTATAGTTTTATTTTTGCAGATGGTGGTGATTTGCAAAAATTTATCGGTGGTGCAGAAAAGGCTTTTCTGCCACAAATAGGAACGGAAAGTTTAACCGGAGATATACCGGAAACTGTTTTTTTTATGTTTCAAATGACTTTCGCGATTATTACGCCTGCGCTGATAGTAGGGGGGTTTGCAGAAAGAATGAAGTTTTCTGCGGTTCTCTGGTTTAGCGGATTGTGGTTGATTGTGGTTTATATGCCGATTTGTCATTGGGTATGGGGTAATGGTTGGTTGGCCGATTTGGGGGTTATGGATTTTGCTGGTGGCATCGTTATTCATATTAATGCGGGTGTTGCGGCATTGGTTGCTGCTTTGGTGTTGGGGAAAAGGAAGGGTTTTCCAACCACTGCAATGCCGCCACATAATATGACTATGGTTGTTACCGGAGCTGGTATGTTGTGGGTTGGTTGGTTTGGTTTCAATGCAGGTAGCGCTTTAACGGCTGACGGATCGGCCGGAATGGCAATGTTGGTCACCCATATAGGTGCGGCAACCGGATCATTAACCTGGATGTTTTTAGAATGGCAGCGTTTTGGAAAACCCAGTGTTTTGGGTATTGTAACTGGGATGGTTGCCGGTTTAGGTACTATTACCCCAGCTTCCGGTTTTGTCGGGCCGATTGGGGCGCTAGTGATTGGCATGGCAGCTGGAATTGTTTGTTTTTATGCAACGCAATTTCTCAAGCGTAAATTGCAAATTGATGATTCACTCGATGTTTTCCCCGTTCATGGCGTTGGCGGGATAACGGGTTCTTTACTAACCGGTGTTTTTGCTGCAAAAGGTTTGGGTGGACTTGGTTTGTCTGAAGGCGTAACAATTTGGGATCAGCTAGCAGTTCAGGGAATTGCTGTTGTCGTTACAATAATTTGGAGCGCGTTGTTTAGTTATCTGATTTTAAAATTTTTTGATAAAATCATTGGTTTACGCGTTAGCAGTGACGATGAAGTTCAAGGATTGGATATTACACTCCATGAGGAAAGTGGTTACTATAATTTGTAAATTGAACAAGACGTTGGAAGATTTCTTTGTTTCAATTTTAACTACATAATTTAGTGGAAATGGTTTTTTTCTGGCAATTTATCCAGAGGAGAGGATGATTGCGAAAATAAAAAAATCATTTCTAATGCCTGAATTCGTGACGTCACTATGGCTCAGGTCGCAAGTTATTGATTCCGCAGCGGTCAACAAAATACCCGCTTAACCGATGGATGAAGCTAATATTTTTTTCACTTCTGTAAGGTCAATGCGCTATATTCTGATATCGGCATTGAAATCACGGGCTCAGGTATTATCTTGGATTTTTGCCTATCCTTCTTTTCCAGCTTAGATTAATAGACGAGCCATGTCTCAATACCAGGAAAAAACAGTACTCTTGAAAAACCCAATTTTGACTGTTGCTTGCTTGATTATAATTGTTGCAGGAATGAAAGCAGCTGCGCCAATATTAACACCTCTGTTTCTCGCCTTATTTACAGCGATAGTCTGTTGGCCTGTACTTTCCTGGTTGGACCGAAAAGGTGTTCCGTCGGGGATTGCGGTCTCAGTTGTAGTAATAAGTTTGATTGTTACCATGACTGTGCTAGGCGTTTATGTTTTTGCTTCTCTGAATCAGTTTACTAAGGGGTTGCCTGGGTATCAGGCTAATTTGCAGATGCAAACGGCGGGTTTGATTGATTGGCTTCATCAATACGAAATAACTTTTCCTAATGAGAAAGACTTGATCAAAGAACTTAATGCAGGAAAGGTGATGAAATTTGTCGGCACGATGCTGACTGGATTTGGTGGGGCATTTGCAAATATTTTTTTTATTTTGTTGACAGTAATATTTTTATTGCTGGAGTCATTTTCTATCCCTTATAAGTTCAGGCAGGCATTTGGTCATAGCCGTTTTGATGGGCATGGAACCATCATCATTAACAGTATTAATCGATATTTGGCTATTAAAGCTATAACCAGTTTGGTGACTGCGGTATTAATCGCTGTCTGGCTAATGCTGCTGCATGTGGATTTTCCCATTTTATGGGGCGTTATTGCATTTTTGCTCAATTTTGTTCCAAATATCGGTTCCATTATTGCAGCTATACCGACAGTTTTATTAGCCTTGGTTCAATTAGGAGGGCAAAGTGCAATGTTGGTGATACTTGGTTATGTGGCGGTTAATACTTTAGTAGGCAATGTCTGGGAACCTCGGATGATGGGCAAAGGATTGGGCTTATCAACATTAGTGGTTTTTCTTAGCTTAACATTCTGGGGTTGGGTTTTCGGGACGGTAGGAATGCTATTATCGGTGCCATTCACCATGATTGCTAAAATCATTTTAGAAAATAATGAAAAAACCCGATGGATTGCAGTTTTGCTCGGTCCTG
The DNA here is from genome assembly GCA_026989395.1 of Methylomonas sp. Lineage (GTDB taxonomy): Bacteria > Pseudomonadota > Gammaproteobacteria > Methylococcales > Methylomonadaceae > JALSJK01. Next base: position 7,359 of record JALSJK010000026.1, on the reverse strand, counting down.
AGGGTGAAATGGAAGCTCAGGAGTAGAATCTTGATAGTAGTGTTTTATGAGATTGCATCATTTTTGCAAAGCTGGAAATTACAGATTTTAGTGGTTTTATTTACTAACCTTGACCTTTCTAAATCAACGCAGGTATCTATGTGAATTCAAGGTTAGCTGCAACAAAAATTATTTGTCGTGTTGTCCAAAATGGACAATCACTGACTTCAGTATTAGCAAATGAACTTCCGCCTATTTCAAATGGAAAGGATCGTGCATTAATCCAGGCAATTTGTTACGGAACTTTACGATATTATCATAGCTTGAATTTCATACTGAATCAGTTGTTACGTAAACCCTTGAAAGATGAAGAAATCAGGGTTTTAATTTTAGTTGGTTTGTTTCAGCTCAAATACATGCGGATTAAATCACATGCTGTAGTTTCGCAGACTGTTTCCGCTGTTAATAAAAAAATCTGGGCAAAAGGCCTGGTCAATGCGGTGTTGAGAAATTATCTCAGGCAGGAACAGGACCTCAATAATTTGACCGAAGAAGATGAAGTTGCAAAGTTTTCCCATCCTCAATGGATGATAGATTTGGTAAGAAACGATTGGCCAGAATGTTTTGAACAGATTTTAGCTGAAAATAATCAACAGGCACCCATGGCATTACGGGTTAATCAGCTGCAAACGACTACAGACCAGTATCTGCAGAGATTACAGGAAAATGATATTTCAGCAACTGTCAGCTCTGTCAGAGATGGTGCAGTTGTGTTGGATTCTGCAGTTTCGGTGGAACAATTACCAGGTTTTGAAAAGGGTGAAGTCTCCGTGCAGGATACGGCTGCACAATTAGCAGCTGAATTATTGGATGTACAAGAGGGGTATCGGGTTTTAGACGTTTGTGCGGCGCCAGGTGGTAAAGCGACTCATATTTTGGAATTGCAGCCACAAATTGAAAGGTTGGTTGCTGTCGACATTGATGATAATCGATTGCTGAGTATTAAAGAAAATTTACAAAGACTGAATTTAAAAGCTGATTGTATAGCGGGAGATGCCTGTCAGCCATCGCAATGGTGGGATGGTAAACTATTTGACCGAATTTTACTGGATGCGCCATGTTCTGCAATGGGTGTAATCAGAAGGCATCCGGATATCAAATTACTTCGTCGCCAGGAAAATATAAAGAAATTGCTGCAATTACAAAAAAAGATTCTCGATGCCATTTGGCCATTACTCAAGCCTGGCGGAAACTTATTGTATGTTACCTGTTCAATACTTAAGCAAGAAAATACTGCACAAATTAGTGAATTTTTGTCAAAAACTCCCGATGCAACAGAAATACCGATTCATTCAAATTGGGGAATTGCCCAAACCCATGGGAAGCAAATTTTAACTGGTGAAAATGGGATGGATGGTTTTTATTATGCCTGTCTTAGAAAAAACTAAACAGGCTTTATTGTTGTTAGGAATCTTGTTATTTGCAACACCAACACTCAATGCCGGCCCCTTTAATGCACAAATAATAGCGGCGAGTCTGGAACCTGAAAATCAAGGCTATTTATTGAATGCAGATGTAAAGTTCAAATTGAGTCCAACTGCGATTGAAGCTATTGAGCACAGCATTTCTTTATTCTGGATTATTCGGCTTAAGCTTTATCGGCCACAAGTATTTTTTTGGGACAAAAAAATACTTGATTACTCTATTCGCTACCGGTTACGTTTTCATGCTTTGCTAAATATGTATCAGATCGAGAATATGACTTCTGGTGAAATCAGGAGATTTTTTTCATTGCCAGTTGCTTTAAATGCAATGGGAAAAATTCGTGATGTAAAAGTGACCGAGGCGTATGAAACTGATCAATTTGAAATGTTGCTTGCAACTTTGCAAGTGCAGTTTGATCGTGAAGCATTGCCATTACCACTGAGGCCAGTTGCTTATTTTGATTCACATTGGGATTTATCCAGTCAGATTCTAGAATGGCTCGTGCAAAAGTAAAAATACCCATCAGCTTATTGGCACTGATACTATTTGGTTTGGTTTTGTTGTCTTTGCAGTTGATGAGTTCTGCGACACAGGAGTCTTCACGTTTAAGCCAAATGTATTCCTGGCTGTTATTGGTGAATGCCTTGGGGGCTTTGGCGTTGTTGATTCTGGTTGGGATAAATAGCTATGCTTTGCTCAGGCAGTTAAAAAAACGTGAAGCAGGCTCCAGGCTAACAACACGTATGGTGACGTTATTTGTGTTGTTGACTCTGATACCGGCAGCCACAGTTTATTATTTTTCCATGCAATTTTTGCATAAAAGTATCGATAGCTGGTTTAATGTTGAAATCGATCGGGCAATGGAGGATGCGCTGGAGTTGAGCCAGGCTTCGCTGGATGATCGGATGCGTTGGCATTTGCGGCAAACGCAGCAGATGGCGAGAAATTTAAAAAACAAATCACAAATCTCTATTATTCTTGATCTGGAGCGATTTCGAGCCGAGTTGGGAGCATCGGAGCTGGCGTTGCTTTCCCGGCGAGGACGAGTTATCGCTTTTAGCAGCGCCAATCCCAGTGAAATTCTACCCAGTTTACCTGTTGAACAAATCTGGCTGCAGATGCGCAAAACCAATGATTTTGTGGGTTTGGATACGATCAGAGATGATGAGTGGGTTATCCAGGCAGTTGTTGCATTAAAATCCGACCAGGATCAATATATTCAGGTTATTTATCCTGTTCCAGTAAGAATTGCTGACTTGGCGGATTCAGTGGAATTTGCTTTTGTCCGGTTTCAGGAAATGACCTTTTTAAGGAATTCATTAAAACTCAGTTTTTCTCTGGTTTTATCTCTGGTGCTTTTATTAAGTTTAATGGCGGCAATTTGGGTGGCTTTTTTGATTATTCGAGACATTGTTGCTCCTGTGAAAGAGTTGGTAAAAGGAACTCAAGCTGTGGCAGAAGGAAATTATGAACGGCCACTTCCTGTGATGAGGCAGGATGATTTGGGTTTTTTGGTGAAATCATTTAACGAAATGATGAGCCGGATTGCCAAATCTCGGGATGAGGCAAGGAAAGCTAGTCAGGAGGTTGAAAACCAACGCGCTTATTTGGAAACTGTTTTGTCGAGTTTAACTTCGGGTGTTATCAGTTTTGATGCTGATTTTAAAATACGCACTTCAAATCAAGCGGCGAATGTCATTTTACATATTCAGATTAGACGTTTTTACGGTAAAACTTTATTTGAATTAGCCCGGGAACATTCTAACCTTTCAGAGTTAGCATTGGGTATTCAACAATTGCTGGAGAAGTCTGATGATGTTTGGCAGCAAAGTATTACTGTTTTAGGATCAAAAGGGCGTCAGGAATTATTATGTCGGGGCACTGTTTTATATTCGCCGGAAGGTGAACGGGTCGGTGGTGTGGTTGTGATTGATGATATGACTGATCTCATTCAAGCGCAAAAAAATGCTGCTTGGGGGGAAGTCGCAAGGCGTTTGGCTCATGAGATAAAAAATCCATTAACGCCTATTCAATTATCGGCTGAACGATTACAACATAAATTGTCGCCAGATTTAGATGAAAAAAAAGCTGCAATTCTGGAACGATCTACGCAAACTATCGTCAACCAGGTCGATGCAATGAAAAAAATGGTTGATGAGTTTTCTGAATATGCAAGAGCAGCAAGGCAGCAGATTGAGAATGTTGATTTAATTGCTTTGACAAAGGAGGTTTTAGCTCTATATACCCTGCAATCTGCAGATCAGTTTATTGTGGATTTTAAGAGTCCTCTGCCTAAGATAAAAGCTGATCTGGTTGGTTTAAGGCAGGTGATTCATAATTTAATTAAAAATGCCTTGGAAGCAGTCGCAAATGACGGAAAAATTACTATAAAATTACAATCGATTGTAGAGCATAATACTAATTATGTGCAATTTTCGATTTATGATGAAGGCATAGGAATTAAGCCAGAATATATGGATAAGATTTTTGATCCCTATGTCACCACAAAAGAAAAAGGAACTGGTCTTGGCCTGGCAATTGTCAAAAAAATAGTTGAGGAGCATGGTGGTTCTATCAGTATTGATAGGGAAGTAAAGCACGGTGCAGGGTTTAATATTAAGTTCCCTGCAAATTAATAGAATATTTAATTTATGAAAATACAAAATCCATCTATTTTAGTAGTTGATGATGAGCAGGATATTCGCGAATTGGTTTGTGAGATTTTGGAAGATGAAGGATATCGAGTTGATTCTGCAGAAAATGCGCAGCAAGCTAGGGAAAGAAAAGCCAAGAGGCAGCCCGATTTGATTTTGCTGGATATCTGGATGCCTGATACAGATGGCGTTACTTTGCTTAAAGAATGGGTGGCTGAAGATCAGGATCTTTGTCCGGTAGTGATGATGTCAGGACATGGCACTGTTGAAACTGCGGTGGAAGCAACTCGTTTGGGCGCTTATGATTTTCTTGAAAAACCACTCGCTTTAGCAAAATTATTGTTAATTGTTGAGCGAGCATTGGAGGCGCGTCATCTACAGAAAGAGAATGCAGGTTTAAAAAAGAAGTTATTGGAATACGTGGAGCCGGTTGGAAAAAGTGCAGTTATCGAAAGAACTAAAGATCAGCTCAAACGATTAGCGCAACATGATACAAGAGTATTATTTGTTGGTGAAGCCGGAGCAGGGAAAGAACTGTTTGCTCATTACATGCATGTTAACAGTAATCGCCGTGATAGTCCGTTTGTTACGGTTGCAGTAGGCAGTATTGCCCATGAAAATTCGGCCATTGAATTTTTTGGTAAGGAGGATGATGGCAATATTTATCCCGGATTGTTGGAAAAGGCTCATGGCGGAACATTATTTTTGGGTGAAATCAATGATATGGATGAAGCTACCCAGCTAAAATTGCTGAGTGCCTTAGAGTCGAGTTCATTTTTGCGCGTAGGTGGCGCAAAATCCGTTCATGTTGACGTAAAAGTGGTCGCATCGACAACGGTTGGTTTGGAAGAAGAAGTTAAAGCAGGGAGATTTCGCAATGATCTTTTTTTTCTGTTAAATGAGGTCGAAATAGAGATTGCACCATTACGCGAGCATAACCAGGATGTGCCGGCGCTTCTCAACTTTTATGTGGATTATTTTGTAGGCCATGAGAAATTGCCTTTCAGAAAGTTTTCAATGGCTGCTCAGAATTTTTTGCGTAATTATAGCTGGCCAGGCAATGTCAGGGAGTTGAAAAATCTAGTTCAGCGTTTAATGATTTTAGGTGCAGGAAGTGAAATTGAGCAAGAAGAGGTTAGAAGCGCGATAGGTAATATTGTTGATAATAATGTTTCTTCATCCATTCCTGAATTTTTTAATTTGCCATTGAAGGATGCTAGGGAACAATTTGAAAAAGCCTATCTGGAATATCATTTTGAAAAAAATTCGGGGAGTGTGGCAAAACTAGCGGCTGCCATTGGTATGGAACGCACCCATCTGTATCGTAAATTACATACATTAAACATCAAACTTTAATTGTCAGCTGATTTTATGTTTCGGATTAGTTTTTTTGCAAGAAAAAACAAATTAAAGTTGAAGTAATCCGGTATTTTGAGTATTATTACCGGCTAATCTTTTCACTAAGCGATTTAAAGACAAGAGAAATAATGAAAACATTTAGCGCGAAACCCGCTGAAGTTAAACGCGATTGGTATGTAATTGATGCAGAAGGCAAAACTCTAGGAAGGCTTGCCAGTGAAGTGGCGCATCGCCTTCGCGGTAAACATAAGCCTGAATATACACCTCATGTAGATACTGGGGATTATATCATTGTGATCAATGCTGAAAAAATCGGCGTTACTGGTAACAAAGAGCAGGACAAGATGTATTATCGGCATACGGGTTATGTCGGTAATTTGAAGTCCGTAAATCTTGGAAAACTGAGACAGACTTTTCCTGATCGCATAATTAACAATGCTGTAAAAGGCATGTTGCCAAAAAATCCACTGGGCCGGGCTATGTTCAAGAAATTGAAAGTATATGCTGGGCCAAATCATAATCATCAGGCACAGCAGCCTAAAGTTTTGGAAATCTAAAATACACAGGTTAGAATCACATGGCAGAAGCTCAATATTACGGAACAGGGCGTCGTAAAAGCGCAATTGCGCGTGTTTACGCAAAGATGGGGTCTGGAAAAATTGTTATCAATAACAAGCCTATCGAAGACTATTTTGGTCGAAAGACCGATCAAATGATTGCTCGTCAGGCATTAGAATGCGTTGAAATGGCAGACAAGCTTGATATAAATATTAAAGTATTGGGCGGCGGACCTTCTGGGCAAGCCGGTGCCATACGTCATGGTTTAGCCAGAGCTTTAATGGTTTATGATGAGGCATTCCGGCCGGCGTTAAGAAAAGCTGGTTTTGTAACACGTGATGCACGTCAGGTGGAACGTAAAAAAATTGGCTTGCATAAGGCAAGAAAACGTCCACAGTACTCAAAGCGTTAATTTTCAACTGTTTTTAGTCATCTTAAAAAGGGCTGTGGTGAAAATCATAGCCCTTTTTTTGTGCCTGAATAGTTGTTGTGCTGGCAAAATTTATCACTATACTTTGCGCCAAAGCAAATTGAGAAATAGTGTTAATAAATATCAATAGAATCGATTTTTAGCTGTAAGATAGGAACAAAATGATTTAATATTAATGTGCACTGAAAAAACAAGAATACAAGTACATTGAAGGGATAATAAAAAATAATAATTCTGGATTTAATCACAAGGTAAATATGGAACACTTAAAGCAATATATTTCACTTTGCTGGTTCAAAGGCTCTTTAGAAGAACTGCCTGAATCAATGCCTCTTTTATATAGGGCATTGATTTTTTATGTAACTATTGGCATTTTTGTCATCACCAATATGACTGGTTTTATCGAAGCAATCATTCAAGTTTTTATTAAGGTTGTTCTGATACTTTTATTTATTTCAATAGTACTTTTTTTTACTAAAGGTATGAAGCAGTACTTAAAAGTCCTAACTTCATACTTGGTGTGCCAGGATCTTATTTCGATTTTTGCCTTGCCACTGTTAATTTGGGTTACAGTCACTGATGATAGTTTGGCTTATTATTCTTTAAGTGCAGTCATGTTATGGGCAGTAGCTATTATCGCTTATATCAATAATCAGATAATTAGCTTGGGTTCTTTCCCGAGTTTTTTATTATCATTAACCTTCTTTTTAAGCGTCTATGGAGGGTCATTTGTTTTGTTGTTGTTAGTAGCGTGAGTAATTTTTCCGCTAACGAATAAGGTTAGATGGTGATTCGCGCGCAGCGCGGAGCCACCATCTGAACCGTTTGTTGGACAAGCCCGATGCTTAAATAACGTGGTGAGTGTTGCTATGAAAATAGCTTTTTGCCGATCAG
>JALSJK010000025.1 GCA_026989395.1 Methylomonas sp. | reverse complement strand
TTGTTTAATAGCTTTAATGGTTCAAAAAAACTGATTAAACAATTAGTGGCCTTGTTGCGCCCAACTCCACCAAACCCCATTTCTAATGGGATAACGAGTGAAAATTGATTTTTTGTCATGTACAAAGCTGGTGATTAAATGGATGAGTGGTTATCCAGCCTATCCGGCTGCTGCCAGTATGCTGTCATTACTGTATATTGTGGATGCAATCATTATTTTGGTTTACAGCAGGTTTTTAGCCGATTTGATGATTGCGCGTTCAAAATATTTGAACGTTGCACCTGATGAAGAGCAGGTTTTATCCTGGCAAGATGAAAATATTCCGGTGTGGATGTTAATTGTCAGCGCCATTGTGAGTGCAAGTATTGGCCTCTGGTATTATGGAACCAACGTTGCGGCTGTCGCATTTACTGATTCCATGGTTTTATCACTATTAGGCATTTCCTTTTTCGGATTAATTTTTCTGGCAATCTTTGCTGGTGGAAAACTAAATAGCAGTCCCGTTTTGCTATGGGCTTTTATCGGAATTTTGCATGCGGTTTTACAAACAAGCGTAGTTTTATTCCTGGTAATCAATAGCACCTGGCTTGAAATTTTACTTATAAGCTTGGTGATAATCGGTTTCAGTTATCAAATGCCATATTTTTTTCAGGTAAAAGAGGGGCATTCGTTTTCCCGGAAGGCTCAGAAAAAACATGCATGGCGGTTATTAACCGGATGGGCTTTGTTTGTTTCGGTGTTATTGTTAGTCATTATTGTTATAAGCCTGGATAGAGCGCCTATGGAAGTGACGGGTTGGCGGTTTGTAGCTGCGGCCGCTTTGGGAGCAGTATTTAGTTGCGTCTGGTTTGGTTGGTACTTGGCTGTTTCATTAGCCTTTAATGGTCATAATAATGAAGCGGGTGGTGGTGCGAGATTACCCCGGTATCGTCAATTTATCCGATTTAAAATCACCGAAAAACAATTAACAGGGTATGTTATCGGGATTGATACGCCGCAGGATAAGCTTTTATCCCAGCGGGAAAATACTGGCAGGCCAAATGTTCATGTAGTTGATGTATTTAGTATCCATGCGCAATAAGGGGTTGGCTTGCAAGAGCAGGAGAATGAATGGTAAAAAAAGCCGGAACTGTATTATTCCGGCATTTTTAGCAAAATAGAGTGTTTTTTACTTGGGTTTGACGATGACTTCATCAAGGTAAAAATCTCTTCCTGAAGAGGGTCCGTAAAAAAGCAATTCAACTTTACTGGGCTTTCCATAAGAAGTATTAACTTTGAAAGTAGCAGTCAATTTACTCCACTGGCCTTTTACAATAGATTTCTTTGCCAGAGGTTGCAGTCTCAGCCCTTTTGGAGTGGTGAGTAACAATCCGGCAAACATATCGTTTCTGGCTTGGTAAGATGTTGCTAAAGCAGCATATGCCGTTAATTGATAAGTCTTGCCAGTTTTCAGGGAAAGTGTTTGGACCGGGCCCGCATAAAAGGCTTTACGATTTGTCGCTTTTAATCCATATTTACTGGCAACTTTATAGCCAGTTCTTTGAATTGAGGATAAATTCCAGAAATTTTTCCAAGCACTCAAGCTATCAAAATTGCCATTTTTTACCAGATTTGAAGTGGTCTTAGGCTTTGGTTTTGGACTGGCTTTGGGTTTTGGCGCTTTGCTGACAGTGGCGCTTCTAACTTTCGTAGGAATAAAAGTTGCAACCTGATTAGCAACGGCATTAATACTGGCAACTGCATCAGCCGCATCATTTCGATTATGTGCAACTCCACAAGGCAGGCCATTACATTTTCTTTGGCTTGGTGATGAAAATTGCTGAACTCGTTTTGCTCTGCCATAAGCTTGTGGGTAAGCCATGATTGTTGCGAAATTGTTATAAACGCCATGTCCTCTGCCCCAAGTGTATACTCTGCCTTTACTTTTTTGAGCATACGAATGTCCCAGCCCTAAGTTGTGGCCAAGTTCATGGACAAAGGTAGGATATCCGCAGTTGACAGCTGAAACACTGTATCCAGCATTTTTTGAGCCAGGATATAGTTTGCCATTTGCACCGCCAGGAATATATCCGATACCGCATAAAAACCCGCCGCTGACATTTTTACGCAAGGTTAACATGACCACTAAATCAGCACCATACTGTGTTCTTAATTTGGCAATGTTAGTGTCTCGAGCCAGATTTCTCAGCGCTGTGCTGGAAACACTGCCGCCGCTGGCAACAGATACTTTTTTTAAGCCCACTAGACGAAGTTTTATACCAACATTACTTCTTTTATAGGTTTGATTGGCATACTCAATAAAAGCGGCTGCCATTGCCGGCATATCTTTGCCTTGCGATACAGTGGTAGCCTGATTGGCGTAAGTAACTAAGACATCAATAGTTTGAACAGCGGCAAAAGCCGGTTTTATGGCAAATAGCGTTATAAGTAGTCCTGCTTTTAATAAAGCTCTAGGTTTCATTGATACACTCCATTTTGTAGTTATTAGGTAAATTATTACTCTTCTGTTGATTCATGCGGGTAGGGAATCGAATCGTCAGTGTCACTGATTCTCCCGGAATACTCGCGATCATCAATAATGGTGCCTTCATTTGTTTCATTATTGATGTGAACATTATAAATGCCCTCATTAGTGGCCAACACAACGTTAGTCATGATTTTTCCCTGCGTTATGATGAAATTTCCGTCTTCTTGATTTTCTCCCTGTATATTTCCTTTCCATACTTTTACATCGCCAAGTTGATTTGATGTGGATTCAATTTCACTTTGGAATGTTTCGCCAAGTTGCGGCACAAAAAACTCTAACACCTGCCCTACTTGCAGTTTTGTCAGGGCCTCAGCATCAACCTTGATTCGTTCTTCATGTTCGATAGTGTTATCAGCTTCTGAAGCTTGCTCTGGAGAAGCGTCATCTTGTTCCCAAAGCGAAACGGGTTCGTCAAATGGAGTTTCGATTTCTGTTGTAGCCGAAGTCAGAATTTTTTCGAATTGATTTTCCAGTGATTCCGAGTCTGAATAGGGGGGCGCTGTTTGTAGTTTGCGTGCTTGCGAAGTTTGAGTGCTACTTGAGTCAGAGTTTTGTTTTGTCATGGATTCTTGTAATTGTTCAAGACTGCCGCGCTCGGCATTCTCCATAGCAATTTTATCCACTGCATCATTTTTCGCAAATGTGAGAAAAATTCCAGCACCGATGGTGCAGATTATTAATAAAGATAGAAATGTTTTTAGCATGATATACCTAAGTTTTTTGGGCAGAAATAAAGATGAAACAGAGATCAATACTTCTTTATACCTAAGTATATGCAATGAATCTTAGTGTTTGCTTAGGAAGGCTAAAAAAATGTTTTTAAAAACGCTCAAATTCAAAAGAGGCGAGACTTTATAGTCTATAAACTTTACATTATATGATTATTAGAATATCATAAAAACCTAATATTGATTCCTGGGAAGGAGGCATCAATATTGTTTAACCTGAAATCACGGTTTCAGGTTTAATTTAATAACTATTAATTGGCATAGTGAGGTGACTCAACAATGATACAAAAAATAAAACTGATTTTAACGGCAAGTATATTTGGATTAACAGCTGGTTGTGCAACTGCAGAAATGGCAGCGAAGCAAACCACACCAGTTGCTGAAAAACCTAAACTTTATAATGAAACATTAAATCCCAGACAAAAAGAATACCCTAATCACTTAGGATTTAATGATCTACATATTCAAGCGATCAGGCATTTACCGCCGGATACCCATAGTGTTCATGATCCAAAATTACAAATGATTGTACACCATCATTGTAAGGCTTATGATGACGGAACCCTATTGTGCTTAATGTTCCACAATGGCATGAAAGATCAGGATAAACCTATTGGTTTTGAGTACATCATTACTACTGAACAGTACAACTCTTTACCAGAGGCTGAAAAAAGATATTGGCATTATCACAAAGTTGAAGTGCCCAGAGCGCACGCAACTTTTCCAGATATGACTGCAGAAGAAGCAGCTAAGGTTTTACCGGCAATTAATGAAACTTACGGAAAAGTTGTTTATTTTCAAAAGCCTGATGATAAATTTCCATTGGGCGAACCATACGTGATGATTGTTCAGGATATGCCTGAGCAGGAATAACATTTCGTTATACTTTCCTCTTGTGCTTGTTTTGCACTGTATACGCCAGTAAACGAAATTTTTACTGGCGTTTTTTTATGTGAGAAAAACATGAAGCAAAGAATTATAAAAAGCTTGTTACTGGTTTGTTTCTGTTGTCCTGTATCGGCGAATGAATTATTGGGTCTTCCTGATTTACCGGTTCCGGCAGATAACCCTCAGACGCAAGCAAAGATTGAACTGGGTCGGTTGTTATTTAATGATGCTAGGCTGAGTGGTGATGGAACGATTAGTTGTGCCAGCTGTCATCAACCGGAAAAAGCATTTACCGACGGTTTGCCCGTGGCCGAAGGAATCAATGGACAAAAAGGCACAAGGAATGCGCCAACTGTCGTTAATAGTGTTTTTTATCAGACTTTTTTTCATGATGGTCGAGCGGCTTCACTCGAAGAGCAGGCTTTAGGGCCGTTTTTAAATCCAATTGAACATGGCTTAAAAGATAAAAAAAATCTGGCTGAAATAGTCAAGCAAGATAAAAAATACCTTGAAAAATTTGCCGAGATTTTCGGTATTTCTAAAGATCAGATAACTGCCGAACATATTGCTAAAGCTATAGCCAGTTTTGAACGAACCGTGATTAACGGTAATTCATTATTTGACCAATATTTTTACGGCAGAAAAAGGGAGGTACTGTCTGAAAGTGCAGCGAGGGGGTCTAGAATTTTCAGGAGAAAAGGAAATTGTTCTAATTGTCATGAAATGAATTGGAAAAATGCATTTTTTTCCGATAATAATTTTTACAATATTGGTGTTGGATCAAAAAAGCTGAACCCGGTTCTTGATGATTTTCTAAGAAAAATCAGAAGCGGTGTCGATCCAGAAAAAGTCAACTTAACAGCGCAACAAAGAGCAGAGCTAGGGCGTTTTAATGTGACGAAAATTATTGCCGATATTGGTAAATTTAAAACCCCAAGCCTGAGAAATGTCGCATTAACTGCCCCATTTATGCACGATGGCAGCATTGCAAGCCTTGAAGAGGTTATTGATTATTATGATAAGGGGGGCGATGACAATCAATTCAAGGATTCGGCTATTTTTCCTCTGAAGTTAACTGATCAGGAAAAAAAGGACCTGGTGGCTTTTTTGAGGTCTTTGACGAGTTCTAGCTATTTGAAAAAACAGTAAGCGCTGCTCAAATCGGGACTGAAAATTGAGGCGCTGGCGGAAAGTGTTTCGCTTTTCCGCCTGGCACCTGTTGTTTTTGATTCGAGGTGAATTTTTTATTTATTACCCCGGTTGGCTATCAAATCATCAACGACTGACGGATCAGCCAAGGTTGAAGTATCACCTAGATTATCCAATTCATTAGCGGCTATTTTACGTAAAATGCGGCGCATGATTTTACCA
>JALSJK010000024.1 GCA_026989395.1 Methylomonas sp. | reverse complement strand
AGGCTTGTACAAACTTCTTCGACAACCTCGATGAGCATCATGCTCCTTTGCGTGCATTGTTGAATGAAAAGTTTCAGATTATTGAGGGCAAAGCCGGGTATTCTTGATCGTGGATAGTATATATTGATCTTTATTAACCAAAACCCAATCCAAAGCTTCGATAACATCTGAAGCGTTACCAAAGCCATCATCATTCAACGCTTTCAGCGAAATCAAGCTGGAACCCGGTGCAATACCTGTATAGTACCCTTTTGATCCATGCCCGCCAATAATCCCTGCTACATGATTACCGTGACCATAGACATCATCTGCATTGCCAATCACTGTGCCGGTAAAATCAATTGCCAGATCCGTATGAAATCTGGAACCTGAATCGATAACAGCGACCCCAACGCCAGTGCCTGTATAAGGCATCGTCGCCAATTCTGGATACATAAAACCAGGTCCTGTCGGTAAGCTTGTTGTCGATGAACTGCTCCCTGGTTTAGCTAATTGCGTCATTGGCTCGTCAAAGGTAATACGATCAATATTAGGATTATTCAATAAACCTTTAATGGCATTTTCTGGTATAGAAATGGCATGGGCTTTAATTGCCTTGAAAGCATGCTTGACACTGCCGTTTCTGATTTTAATTTCATCTTCGTCCTTGGAACCGGGTTTGAAAGAGTAAGTATACTGTTTACGGTCAAAAATACCTCACTACATTCATAACAATCAATTTACATTCAGTATGTTACAGAATGTCAAAAGTGCATTTTTCAGCGTAAACAGTATAACAATCAGATCCACTATTTTGTCAGACCCATTATTCGCTTTTTCTGTTGCTCTAGGGCCAATTTCGCCAGCGTAAGCTACAGAGCTGGAAAGTGCGATTGATGCTATAACACACCGTATTGCTGAAGATATTGTCGATTTTTTCATTTGTTATCACCGTAGCATGAAAAAGTTTAAAATTTTCGAAGATACTGTTTTCTCCGATCTTGCCTGTAAGGGTGCAATGGCCGTGCCAACTAATGGATAACAAATATCCTCTTTTTTTAATATTTGAATTGTTATTTATTATCAATATCTTATCTAGCAATCAAGGCAATCATGATCAGTCTTGATCTTGCTGTTTTGAAAATTACTATCAGGTCAACAAGAATTCCGCTATTTTTTCGGTGGATTAATTAACAATTGCGGTGGATAAACCGAAAAAACGGTGTGTTTTTTGAAAAAAAGTGATTCCGGCAACAAATCGAATCTAATGTAGTATTAATGTCAATAAGTTAAGAGTATTTATAATTTTGTAGGTTGGGTTAGCGGTAGCGTAACCCAACATTTTCTAAATTTTGTCGGGTTACGCTGCCGCTAACCCAACCTACATTTTGTTTAACTTAATGGCAGTGTCGTCCAAGACTGGAAAATACTTCAAAAAAAAGGCCGCCATAGGACGACCTTTTTTTATAAATTCATTGTAAACAACGGTAGGAGATACTTTAGCCTCGAAGTTCGTTCATGTCGCGGCTAAAGCATCTCCTACAATTTCCTAAAACGATTGTTCAGTCTTTTGCCAACCAAGCAAGCTCAATGCTATTTGCATCTGCGGGTCTTGCAAATCCAAAACCTTGCCCGATATCACAACCAATTTCAGCAACAAACTGCTGTTGTTGCTCTGTTTCTATACCTTCAGCAACGACTTCCATATTCAATGACTTGGCAATGCTGACAATACCCTGCATAACCAATCTGGCTCTTTCATCTGTCGGGGTATCAGTGACAAAAGAGCGGTCAATTTTAATGACATCAATGGGTAATTGACTGAGGTAAGAAAATACTGAATAACCTGTACCAAAATCATCAAGCGCTATTCTTACTCCTTTTTGATTCAGTTCATTCAACACCTTAACGGCAACTTCCATATTTTCAATGATCGTTTGCTCGGTAATTTCCAGTTCAAGATCTGAAAACTTGATACCAGCTTCAGCAACAGCCTGGGTAATTACCTCAATTATGGCATCGTCGGCTAATTGTTTGGGCGACACATTAATCGCCATCCGGGGAGTTTGAAATCCTGCGTTCTGCCACCGCCGTATTTGCTGGCAAGCTTCGTTAATCACCCAATTGCCAATCGGAATAATCAGGCCATGCTGTTCAGCAACCGGGATAAATAAATCAGGCCGAATCATTTCACCTTGCTCTGATTGCATCCTCAACAAAGCTTCCATGCCGACAATACGTTGATTATCGATACCGTATTGAGGTTGGTAATGTAAAATAAACCGCTTCTGTTCGAGAGCCTGCTTTAGCTGATTGACCATATCATGGTCTAAATTGTGCGATGATTGTTCAGTTTGTACGTTAAGTGAGCTATCTATAAAATCAGTAATTTCTTTTTGAAAATGTGTCGATTTTTTCCTGGAAGCAATTTCCGACTTCATTTTTTTTACTTTGGCAAAATTTATCACATTATTGGTTCTAACCTTGCCAATAGTTGAATCATTATGTTGCTCCCCCTTGAAAGAGGGAGCGATCAGATTTTGTAAATCACGTTGTTTTGCAGCCATTGATGTATCCTGTTGTTAATTCTAAATAGTCTCTTTTTGATGGTTACCAGATTCTGACTTGCTCAGTTGGAATCATCGTTCAGAAGAATACTCTGGCTTTGTGAATTAAACAGTGGATCATCATTCTGTACTGAATCACTCCACAAGTAACTGTCACTCCAGAAATAACTATCGCTCCACAGATAGCTGTCACTCCATAAGTAACTATCGCTCCAGAAGTAACTGTCACTCCAAAAATAACTGTCGCTCCATAAGTAGCTATCACTCCAAAGATAGCTGTCAGACCATAAATAGCTTGAACTCCATTGCTGATCGCCCCACAACTGATTAGTTTCCTGAACTAACACGGTCTGTCCATCATCAGCTAGGCCCATTGCTGGTGAAAGCGCCTGGGTTCCAGAAAATGAACTGTTTAAGATTTGATTGGTACCACAATTCTGGTTATTGCTTGAGCAATCAATGACCAATTCCAGATCATCAAAGTAAGCAACTTTTTGTAAATCATTGTTATCATTCCAAACCCAGGCCCATAATGCTGCATAAGCCGTATTTTTTGGTGCAGTGAATTTTTGCGATATCGTTGTCCACTCATTAACATTGGTTGGCAAATTAAGATCCCCTGAACCTAAATATTGCCAATCACTGCTGTAGTAATCAACGCCAAAACCAACCCAACTAGGGTTCCCTACTGTTTTATATCGGGCTGAACCAGTAAAAGTTGTTCCTGGCGTCATTGCGACTAAATTACTACCGACACCGCTATCAATTGCAAATACTGCTGCACCATTTTCAACTTCTAATGAAGGTCCGCCAGTCCACCATTTATCAAATGGATTGGAGTTTAATTTAGCTGTTTGTTGTATCGCCGCAGCTATATCCAGAACACCTGCCCCCCTTTTTGTAGCATCACCTACAATTTTACGGGCAGATCGCATCAAACGGGCTTTAACCGTATCGGGTGATAATGTTGAATCATTTGAAAGCATCAACACTGCCGCACCTGATACCATTGCAGCCGCCATACTGGTGCCAGACAATTCCATATATTCTCCATCAACAATACGCGATGGCAATTCCTCTTTTAATTTAGCTTGACTGGAAACAGGTGCTATCAAACGGTTGCCTGGAGCAATCAGATCTGGTTTTAAATAATGATCTATCAGCGTTGGGCCTTGTGATGAATAGGTAGAAACAAAATCGTCTTGTAAATCTGCTGTCCCTTTGTCAGTCAATGAACCAACAGTAATAATTTTTGGAGAGTTGCCAGGGCTGGTAATGGTTGCTAAGCCATCACGGCCATAATTCCCTGCTGATGCAATGACGACAATCCCGGCATCCCAGAGTTTTTCTACTGCTTTCACCAAAGGATCGGTAGCAGCGCTTTCTTCAATAGCTTTACCTAATGATAAGTTGACTACTCGAATATTGTGTTTGTCTGCGTTTTCCAGCACCCAATCCAAACCGGCAATCACATCAGAAGTATATCCCTGTCCATTGCCATCCAGCACACGAATCGAATACACACCTGCGCCCGGTGCAACGCCATCATATTGATCGAGGTTCGAGTCTGCACTGATAATTCCAGCAACATGAGTACCATGACCGTAAGGATCAACGGCTTCAGGGCCAGCTTTTATCTGGATATTATCAACGGCAAAATACTCATTTTTATATCCATATTTTTTGGTCACTCGGAAACGAACGACTGTATTGTCAGATAAATAGGAAGAAATATCGTAACTTTTTGAGCCATTAACAGCACCCTCAATATCATCAAAAACTTCCAAAGTTGTAAAAGTCTCGCCGCCATCATTTGAAATTTCTAAACTTACCTGATCATCCTCATCGACTCCAGAACCAGTATAATAATCAAAACTAAGTGTTGCCTCACTTGCTTGTGATAGATTCACTGCTCGCATTGCACTTGGGTATGTGTCTGTATTAGGATAATCATCCAATCTCAATGCACCATTTGCGATAGTCACATTTCCAGAATTTGGTCCATCTCCTTCAACGTCATTTTCAATCCAGCCTCCATTCCATTGTGTATTACCATTATCGCCGTTCCAGCTTATACTATTGAATTCATCACGAATCAGTGAAGATGATTCCGGAGCAACAATATCCACCTGCATCGCCAAATTAATATCGTTGCGTTGTTCAACGCCGGAATCAAGTACCGCAACGGCTACATTTGTTGCGGGTGAAACAAAACTTCCTGACCCTAAATCAGGCAACCTGGCCGTTTTTGTCCAGGAATTCGCCAAACTGACAACGGGTGAATCCAGTGATATGAAATTAACATCATCTAATTGCGCCAATGTTTCAATCATTTCAACCGGAACACTGATTGCCTGAATCGGGAAATTATCAAAAGACTGATTCACTTCCCCACCCAATGATGTAGCAAGTTTCTGAGCCTGATCGTCTGAGAGCTTATTAAATTGCACAATCACATCAACGGTCGCTTGTTCATTTGATGAACCCTTTGAAAATTTTGGAGAATTTACAATTTCAAAAAGTTTTTTGCTCATTTTGCGTTGATAACTTGTCTCAGCCATCCCATGATCAGATTGATTTTGATCCTGAGCAATGACTGCTTTTTTATAATGTGCTTGCTGCTTTGCCTTAGGCAAATGACGAGAAGCCATCATCATTTGACGACCTTTGTTTATCTTAGCTTTAAGCTTTGAACTTATTTCTGATTTTGCTACTACTGAAGAATATTTATTATTTACTGCTGTGTTGAGTACTGTAGGTTTCGGTAACGCCGCTTCAGCTAATCGAGAGCTGGCGTTATGTTCTGCTTCTTTTTTATTGGTGAATTGCTTATCTCCCCCAAACATTGATGATTGATTGACACCAATCAGAAATGTGGTTGAAAGTATGCCAGAAACTATACTATCCACGATCAAGAATACCCGGCTTTGCCCTCAATAATCTGAAACTTTTCATTCAACAATGCACGCAAAGGAGCATGATGCTCATCGAGGTTGTCGAAGAAGTTTGTACA
>JALSJK010000023.1 GCA_026989395.1 Methylomonas sp. | reverse complement strand
TGGCTGATGGAATTCCAACTATCATGCCGGTTGTTGAAGCAACGATTGGTCAGTTGTCTGGCGAATTTGTCAGACCAACCAAAATGACAGCTGATACTAGAAGCAAGGCATTACAGCGTGTGCGGCTGTTTATCAAAGGGCCGATATATGGTTCCAGAGAATTAATGGAATATTATCGTTTAATGTCAGCAGGTCAGTTTTATAATAGCATCAAAGATCATACCACCGCGGCACTACGTTATCGAAAAGCGTTTCGACTGCATGAACAGATTTTAGGCGAAGATAATATTGGTCTGGTTGATCCATTAATGCATTTAGCTTTAGAAGTGAGTAATCAGGGAAATTTTTCTCATGCCGATATTTTATTTAGAAGAGCTGGGGTTCTCGCTCAACAATCTCCGGATCGGAGTGATTTGGCCAGATATTTGAGTTATCGGGCTTTACATGCGGCCAATCGCCGTAATTTCAAAGAAGCGTTGGATTTAGCGCATCGGGCGACAACTATCCGTAGAAGTTTGCTGAAACATCATTTACAAGCTAGTAATGAAATGATCAATCTGGATAATCAGCAGCGTGTTGATTTCGCAGTTTTTTCCCAGGTTGAAAACCCTACTGTGGTTGATATTGTCCAGAGTTTGTATATTGAAGCATCCATGCTGGTCAGGCTGGATCAACCCGATAAGGCAGAAAAAGTATTGCGTGAAGCAATTGATATTTTACAGCTTGCCCCAGAAGCCCCCCCTTCCTGGAAACCAGAAATTGAGAATTTGATCGCGCGTTTGGCGCAGGAAAAAGGAGCGGAAGATGAGCGCAGTGAACACCTTGAAACGGCAACCACAATGTGGGAGTCATTTGCTCCTGGCGAGCGGCCATCGGCAATTAATTTTCTTGAGTTAGGTGAGGCGCTGCAAGTGCAAGGCCGAAGTGATGAGGCATTGGAAGCATTTAGGCATGCCGTTGATCTCGTAAAATCCCGTAATGGCAGCCTGAGCTATCAGCAGTTACTGCCTTATTTTACAACAGTATTAAAGTTGGCAGAGCAACGTCCTACTGAGAAAGATGAGCTTTTTGCTGAAATTTTTACCGCAGCACAACTGATCCGAAGCAAACTAACAACGCAAAATATTGCCTTGGCAGTTGCTCGTCTTGCTGCGGATAAGGAAGGGGCAGGGAAAGTGATTCGTGAATATCAGGATGCCCAGGATGAACGGTTTTTGCTTAACCAGGCTTATGATGCTGAAATGGCAAAATTGGCTGACGCCCAACAAGCAGAAACATTGGAGATGATCAAAACCAAACTTGCAGATTTGGATTCTCGGCTGGCATCATTAAGTATTCAGGTTCAGACTGCATTCCCTCGTTACAATCAATTGGTTGATTCGGCCATTGATGCAAATCGGGTCATGACATTGCTTGGTTCGGATGAGGCTTTGGCGCAAGTTGTATTAGGAAATGATGATGGCATGGTGTTTGTTGTTACCAACAAAAAAGTGATTGCAGTTCCAATTGATATATCCCGACACGAAGCACAGGAAATTGTCGATCAACTGCGGTCAGGACTTGACCCTAAGATGGGGCAGTTAAAAAAATTCGATGTTGATATGGCTTTTTTATTGTATCAACGTTTGTTTGGGTCAGTGGCAGATGAGGTTTCTGGAAAACATTTGATTACTGTGTCTAGCGGTGCATTTTTAAGTCTGCCGTTTGGAGTTTTGGTGACTGAAAAACCAAATGAAGTAAAAGCTCAGGACTATAGTCACATTGCGTTTTTAAGTAAAACAAGTTCAATCAGTTTGTTACCTTCTGTACGCTCATTTGTGGCATTACGAGATAATGCAGGGTATTCCAGAGCTGAAAAAGCTTTTATTGGCTTTGGTGATTTTGTACCGATAACTGATTCTGTTGAAAATCAATTAAATTCAAGCCGATCTGGAAATTGCCAGGAACGCAGTAAGCAGTTGCCAAGTTATCATGAAACCAGAGCTAATTTTATACCTTTGCCTGCCACCAAACTGGAATTGGAAAAAGTCGCTCATGCTTTTCCTGAGCAGGTTGTCGATTTTTCTTTAGGTGAAGATTTTACAGACCAGGCAGTAAAAAACATGCCTTTACAGAATTATCAGGTTTTGTATTTTGCCACCCATGGTTTACTGCCAAATGATTTGGAATGTCTACCTCAACCATCACTCGTAACATCGCCACCGGCAGTTTTACAGGATAAAGATGATGGTTTTCTTGATATGGAAGAGATTTTACAGCTCAATCTTGATGCGGATTTGGTGGTCTTGTCAGCTTGTAACACCGGTGGTCCTGACAGAAAGGGGGGGGAGAATCTAACAGGATTGGCCCGGGCATTTTTCTTTGCCGGAGCAAGATCTTTGTTAGTGTCACATTGGCCAGCAGCGGATGAAGCAACAGTTAAACTAATGACGGGGATTTTCGAGCAGAAACAACAAAATTCTGATGTCGGATTAGCTGTTGGTTTACAACATGTACAACAGAAATTTTTATTAAGTCCAAAGGAGACTGAGAAGAACTATACCCATCCCTTTTTCTGGGCAAATTTTACTTTGGTGGGCGACGGTAAAAAAGGCTTGAAGGAACTGAGTCAAGTGGAAACACATTTTCCCTAATAGTTAAAAGGAGTTCAGTACAAAGAAATGGCTGTCAATCTGCTCTGCATAAAAAAGCAGAGCAGAAAAACAAACGAGTTAGTTTTTAGTTTCTTCTAGTGTAAAATTAATTGACACTTTTTCTTGAAAATCTAAACCCAAGTAAGCCTAACAAGAGTAAAGCCAAAGTTGTTGGTTCGGGCACACCGTTGTCAGGGGTAGTGTCAGTTTCGACTTTCAATTTTTGCAGAATAGCTTGTTCAAATTCAGCAAAACTATTTGCATGTAAAGCAAAGCCATCGCTGGTGATAACATTGTCTGCGTAATAGGTATTGATCGAATTCGAACCAATAGTAATACCATTGATGGTGTAATTTTTTGATGCTGCATCTGCTCTGGCAGCTTGGTCAAGACTGATACTCGAATTGCTGCCGTCACCTGAAATATCAATGATTTGTCTGGTGCTTTCATAAAGTGTATCAGCATCGAGTAAGGCAATTGCCTTGTTTGTACCGGTATAAATGCGAGTGCCGCCTCCGCCCGGCCTAGCAAAGTTATCCAGTGTATCGGCAAAATTATTGATTGCTGTAGTTGAGTCAAGTAATACAAAATTATCTAAGCTGGTTGTAAAGGCACTGCTGGAAAAGAAAATGGTATTGACAGCAATAGAGCCGTTTGTACCGCCAAGAATGTTATTTTGTACGGTCGTATTACGGAAAGCATTTGCGTAGCCATCCATCATCAGGTTATATTCGTTTCCATTTACACTTCCAGAAACATCTATAACTAATGACAGTTCCAAATCTACGGGCGCTGCCTGTATTTGGAATGATGCAAATAGCATAATTGGTAATAATTTAGTTATTTTCATTATTTTTTCCTCTCTTTAAATGTCGAAACTATTATTTTTTTGCATTTTAAAATGCAAAAGATTATCAGCAGTAAATGAGCCATAATAAAAAATATCTTTATTTATAACTATTTAACGAGTGGGTTAATAATAAACGGGAGTTTAAGATTAACGGTATGTAAAAAATTTAGACATATCGAGTAAGTTTTATACTTTTTGTATGAAGGTACAAAACTACAATATCTTGAGTGATGAAAGCGTGAACTAATGAAAAGTTTTATTGAAGCTCAGGTGCAATTTATGAAGCTATGACAAAAAAATGTTTGATGAGAGTGTTGTATGAATTTGGCAACCAATTCATTGTCGGACTGATAAATGGAAAAGTTCTTATTGATGTGTAGATTGTTCCCCAGCTTTAGATTGTTAGTCGTGCTTTTGATAAATAGTCGCGTTTTTTGTATAGCGTAAACAAATAAAAATAAAAAATTGCACACCAAAGATAAGATTGGCAATTAATAAATGAATGGGTTGTGCTGCAGGAGGCATGCCCAGTCGATCCAATGTAATACCGATCAATATGGCGCTAACGACTAAAGCAAGAAGGCCAGCTGAAAAGCGGAATAATAGGTGGTTTTTGGATAATGCGCTTATTATTTTCCAGACAATCCAGGCATTGGTAAAAAGAATAAAAGCAGAAAACGTACGATGTACATAGAAGATTATCGGAAAATCATCCCGCCAGTATTGTCGGTCTATGTATTGGTGATTTTGGGCAATAAGGTCTACTGCTTCCCGTACCTGGGTACCCATGATAACTTGTAACAAGGTCATGCCCATTGCGATAATTAGGGCTGTTTGGAGATTTTTTGGCAAATTGCCAGTATCTATTGTTGTAAATACGTCGCGCTGTGATCTGGCAATCACATAGATAAGTAATGCCACAATTGTCATGGCAAGCAGCATGTGTAGGGTGATCATGAAGGGATGCAAGTTACTGGCAACAACCACTGACCCAAGCCAGCCTTGAAAGCTGACCAGAAACAATACACTCAGGGATAAATAAAATACCGTTTTATCTGATTTTAAATACACCCTGGAATACCAGACTGTTAACATGATCAATAAGCCAATGGTAACGCCCGAAAGACGGTTAAGATATTCGGTCCAGGTTTTTACCGGATTAAAATCAGTATTGGCGTATCCTCGTTTGGCATAAATTTCATGATAATTTGCCGGTAATTGTGATTCATCAGTCGGGGGGACTAGCTGGCCAAAACAAGTGGGCCAGTCCGGACAGCCCATGCCGGCACCGGAGGCGCGAACAATCCCTCCAATCAGAATTAAAATATAAACAGCGATGATGGTTATTGTGCCAATTTGCCGAAATCGTCGCGCCGCTTTGGAATCAATCATGGTTAATGTACCGGACGTTAGCTTTTGTTAAATGCTTTTGCTAAAGCGTCTGCCATTGTACCTTGCAGTGCTGGCGTTTGTTTGACTTTAGATCTGGGTTTTTTCCTGACTGGTTTGTTATTGTTTTTGTCGGTTTTTACAGATGCTTCGGAGGTTGATTTCATGGTTAAAGAAATGCGTTTTCTTTCAGTATCTACCTCCAGCACTTTAACTTTAACAAGTTGTCCTGTTTTAACAACATCGCGGGGGTCTTTGACAAAAGAATCCGCCAAATGAGATATATGCACTAGGCCATCCTGATGCACACCAACGTCGACAAAGGCGCCGAAATTAGCGACATTAGTGACAATGCCCTCTAGAGACATGCCGGGTTCCAGGTCAGATATTTTTTCCACGCCTTCTTTGAAAGTCGCGCTTTTAAATTCAGGGCGCGGATCTCGGCCTGGTTTTTCCAGTTCTTTCAAAATATCCTGAACAGTTGGCAAGCCGAATTGGTCATTAGTGAAATTAGCTGCATTCAAATTGCGCAAAACATTACTTTGACCAATTAACTCACGAATGGATTTTCCGGTATTATCCAGAATTGCTTCGACAACGGGATACGCTTCTGGATGAACTGCTGAAGCATCCAAAGGATTCTCTCCATGCATAATGCGCAGAAATCCAGCCGCCTGCTCAAATGCCTTGTCGCCAAGCCGTGGGACTTTGATTAATTGTTTGCGGTTGGTAAATGCGCCATGTTGATTACGAAAATCAACAATATTTTTACTGACACTGGCAGAAAGTCCGGAAACCTGTGTCAACAATGGAGCTGATGCAGTATTGACATCAACACCGACGGCATTGACACAATCTTCGACCACGGCATTCAAGCCGCGACCGAGTTGAGTTTGGTTGATATCATGTTGATATTGGCCCACGCCAATTGATTTTGGCTCAATTTTAACCAATTCAGCTAATGGGTCCTGTAAGCGTCTGGCGATTGAAACTGCCCCCCGAAGCGAAACATCCAAATCCGGAAATTCCTTGGCAGCCAGTTCAGAGGCAGAATAGACTGAGGCTCCAGCCTCTGATACCATGATTTTAGTAATGTTCAGATCAGAATGCTGTTTGATTAAATCAGCAACTAGTTGGTCAGTTTCACGAGATCCTGTGCCGTTACCAATGCTAATTAAAGTGACTTGATGTTTGGTAATTAACTGTGTAAGGATATTGATGGCCTGATCCCATTGCCGTTGTGGAGCATGGGGGTAAATGGTAGCTGTTTCCAATAATTTTCCGGTTGCATCAACGACAGCGACCTTAACGCCAGTTCGTAATCCTGGGTCAAGCCCAATGGTGATTTTTGGGCCTGCAGGTGCTGCTAATAGTAAATCACGTAAATTGCTAGAGAAAACTTTGATTGCTTCCTGTTCAGCGGCTTCCCGTAATCGAAGTTTTAAATCCAGGTCAATGCGGGTATATAATTTGACTTTCCAGGCGAGCCGGGCTGTTTCTGAAAGCCAGGAATCGGCTGGCCTTTGGGTGTCTTCGACCTGAATATGGCGCGCAACAAGTTGCTCGCAGATTTGATGTTGTCCCGCTTCATCCTGGCCGGGTTTCAGGCTGTGGGTTAATAGGCCTTCGTTTCTGCCTCTAAATAAAGCTAAAGCTCGATGAGAAGGTATTTTATTGACCGCCTCCTGGTAATCAAAATAATCTTTAAACTTACTGGCTTCTTGTTCTTTGCCAGAAACAACGGCGGCATGCAAGATACCATTCTGCCAAATTCTTTCCCTTAATTCGGAAAGCAGTGATGCATCTTCGGAAATTCGTTCCATGATAATTTGCCTGGCGCCATCCAGTGCAGCATTTACATTTTCAATCCCTTTTTCGGCATTGATATATTTTTTTGCAATTTCTTCCGGGTTGCAGTCGCGATACTCAAAAATATGGTCAGCTAACGGTTCAAGTCCAGCTTCTCTGGCAATTTGTGCTTTGGTACGGCGTTTGGGTTTGTAGGGTAAGTATAAATCCTCCAGCAGAGTTTTGGTTTGGGCATCTTTAATGATGCGCTCAAGATCATCGGTTAGTTTGCCCTGGGCTTTGATGCTTTCCAGAATGGTTTCTCGACGATCATTGAGTTCCCGAAGGTAAATGAGTCTTTCGTCCAGCATTCGCAACTGTGTATCATCCAGGCCGCCTGTGGCTTCTTTCCGGTAACGGGCAATAAAAGGTACGGTTGCGCCTTCGTCCAGTAATTTAACCGCAGCAGATACTTGATGAGTAGCAACAGTTAATTCATCGGCAATCGTTTTAATGATGTCCATGGTTTATCTAGAATGGTAATTGAAAGAGGAGAATAGATTGTGTTAATGATTTTTTGGAAAAGTTTCAGCAATTGTTACTTTTGCAATAATTATTAAGGTCTGGTGTGAATAACATTGTATTTTGCGATAAGGATAACATATTAAAAATATATAGAAAAACGCAGGGTATTTGAAGAATAGTGACGATGGTTTTGCAGTTTCTGTTAATTCACATGCTGCTTGGATATTACACCGTTTGGTCAGATTTTAGCCTGGACCATAAAAATACGCTTGCTAACAAAAGAATTAAAAATACAATTACTGGGAAATCACCCATTGTTGCATAGGGTGTCATATCCCCCATAGGGAAAATTTCTGAAGTTAGAGTGGTCTTTTTGAACAAGGGAGCCTGCTCGATTATTTTTCCATCAGGCGCAACAATTCCTGTCATCCCTGTATTGGTGGCGCGTAATAAATATCTTCCAGACTCTAATGCTCTCATTCTGGCCAGTTGCATATGCTGATATGGCTCAATGGAATTTCCAAACCAGCCGTCATTAGTTACGTTGACCAGAAATGCGGCTTCAGGCAAATCCTTAATGACAAGTTTGGAGAACACATCTTCATAGCAGATTGAGGTGGAAAAACGATATCCAGCTGCTTGCAATAGAGGCTGATTCAAGTCGCCTGGCGTAAAAGAACCAATCGGCATGATCTTCAGTTGATCCAATAAATAGCCGGATAATGGTTGGAATGGTAAATATTCGCCGAAGGGTAATAAATGAACTTTTCTATACATGCCAGGATGTTGGCCTAATACCAAAACAGCGTTGTTATAGCTTTTACTTTTTGGGGCGCGAAATGGCAAACTGACAATGACATCCGATTTGTTGCGTATTGCTTTTTTTGCTAATGGTTTGAGCAGGTCATTCTGGACTTGATCTAAAAAAGCGGGGATTGCCGTTTCGGGCCAAATAATAACATCAGAATTCCAATGTTGATTAGTCATGGACAGATAACTCGTGATAATTTTATCGCGGTTTTCCGGCCGCCATTTTTGGTCTTGCGCCACATTTCCCTGGATCAGTGTGATTTTTATCGGGTTGCCAATGATAGTTGTCCATTGATTGCCTTGCAATAAGCTTCCTAAAATCCAGAGGCAAAGAATAGTTATCATCCCAGTTAATCTAAATTGTTTGATTTTTACTATTAAAATCAAAGCAATCGCAGTGCTTGATATAAAAAATCCGACAGCATAACCGCCAAACACTGGAATAAATCCAGAAAGCGGAGTATCTAATTGACTATAAGAAACTTGTAGCCAAGGGAAACCATTTAAAACATATTCACCTCTTAAAAACTCAACAAGAACCCAGATGATTGGCATGACGGCGAATCGTTCTATTTGAAGATTTGCGGGTATGACTTTACAAGTTACATAACCCGCAAGCGCAGGAAAAACAGACCATACAGCAACAAAAACCAGGGTAATGATTAAAGCAATAGATTCGCTCGCGCCGCCATAATCGTGAACGCTGACATAAACCCAGGAAACCCCCAAACCGAACAGACCCAGACCAAATAAATAGCCTCTTAATAAGGCTTTTCTGGGGCTGGTTTTATCCCAGGAAAGGAACAAAACCAGTAGTGAGATAAGCGTAAAATAGGAGTAATTGAATGGAGCAAAAGCTAGTGCTAATAGCATACCGGCAACAACGGTTAACAGGTTCCAAATTTTACTTTCTGATGTGGGCACGAACTATATTGGCTGGTGAAAAATATCAGTCCATCTTAAACAAAATTAAGCGGCACGGTCATAAAAATATTTTTTGGATGTTTTTAAAGAATTTTGATGAATTTATTATTAGAAAATCCGAGGAGATAATTATGATTGAATTGAGCAAAATTACACCACAAAAACTTCAGGAAGAATATAATAGCTTGTTGCTTGGTCACTTACCTAAAAAAGAGTTTATGTCCCATGTAAAGTCAAACGGTTTGGTACAAGTTTACAAGCGGCGGTTTGTTTTTAATCTTTCATTCTATTGAAAAAAAATGAATTTAGAAAAAGTAATCTTTGGTTTCTTCATCGTCCTGGCTTTGTCATTAAATTTTGGTTTTTTTCTCGGAGAGCTTGATAATCCGGAGCACCATAATGTTTTTGAGCTTTTCGCGGTAATTTTGGTTAATGTAATTGCCACTATGTTGAAATTTGGTGATCGTTCGCAAGTTGGCGCAGTACTCCTTGCAACCAGTCTGGTTGCTACCTTGGAATTGATTGCGGCTGCAACTTACTGGACTGTAGTTGTGCATATAACCGAAACCGGTTTGACGCCGGAGGTAACTGCGTCAATAGTGTCTTTAACAGGCGGTGCTTTGGTTGCAAATGTTATTTCGGTAGTCATATTGGTTACTGAAACTATGATGTCCCGTTTGTAGCTGTTTATATGCTTACCAGTTAAAGTAGATATCAGCAACTTTTTTCCATATCGAAATCATATTGTATCTGTTGGGAATATTATTCAATTCCAATCTTAATTTTTGTTGAATTTTTGAGCTAAGATGGCAACACCAGTTGATCTCTCGCGAGTAATTTTTATTGTCATGCGCGAAATGCGTGCGCCAATAATGACGCTGATTATTGTTTATTCGGTGTCTATTCTCGGAATGGTATTTATTCCGGGGCCGGAAATTGACGGTAAAACGATATTTATGAGCATTTTTCATGCGTTTTACTTCATGACATATACGGCAACAACAACCGGCTTTGGTGAAATTCCTTTTGAATTTAGTAATGCCCAGCGATTTTGGGCGATTGCTTGCCTTTATGTCAGTGTCGTGGCTTGGCTTTATGCCATTGGCAGTATTTTAAAACTTTTTCAAAATCCTTTTTTTCTGCGGGCAGTTGATGAATGGCGATTTACCCGTAGTGTTCGGCGGGTATCCGGAGCATATTTTATTCTTTGTGGTTTTGGCGATACGGGAAGTGTTCTGTTGCGTGGTATCAGCGATGCGGGTTGGGCAGCTGTCGTAATTGATCAGGATGAGGAGCGAATCAGAGCATTAAAGTTAAGAAATTACAACGCACATATGCCTGGTTTGCAAGGTGATGCCACTGTTCCCAAGCATTTACTTGAAGCAGGGTTGAGAAGTCCTAATTGTAAAGCAGTGGTTGCCATTACCAATAATGAAGAAGCGAATTTAAAAATTTCGGCGATGGCAAGATTGCTCAATCCAAAAGTTGGCATTATTACCATGTCCAAGGTTGATGTATTTGAAGATACTTTGGCAACTCTGGGCGGCGAGGTACACATTGTTGATCCTTTTAAGACCTTCGCCAAAGTGCTAGCAGCCTCAATAAATCGACCAGGTTTTTATGCGTTAAATAATTGGCTGGTTGGTGATAAAAAGGCTTCGCTTGAAAGATTTGTCCAGCCGCCAACGGGCTCCTGGGTTGTCTGTGGTTATGGCCGAATGGGATATGAAGTCAGCCGCGTGCTAAAAAAGCTTAAAATAAAAACCACAGTGATCGATCCCCATCAAGACAGGGACCGAAGTCATATTGACAATTATATTGTAGGTAGAGCTACTGGAAAAACCCTGGCAGAAGCCGGTGTTGAACTGGCTGATGGTATTCTTGCTGGCACCGATGATGACGGCCATAATCTGAGTATATTGCTTAATGCAAGGTTTTTTAACGCGGATTTGTTCAGCATTGTCCGGCAAAACAGGCATGTTAATGAAATTGCATTCAATGCGGCCAATACGGATATGATAATGCAGCCTTCATTGGTGACGGCAAGACGGATTTTGTTTCTCCTGATTGCACCCTTGTTAAAACCATTTTTTCACTATTTGCTGGAAGACAAGCCAGGCCGGGTTGAGGAAATGGAAGAGGTCATTGAAAGCCTGAAAAAAACCATTGGAAATAAAAAACCTGAGTTGGTTACTATTGAATTTAACCGTGAAAATAGCAAAGCAGTAATGCAATGGCTGGATGAGGGCAAGAAGGTTTTTTTAAAGGACTTGGTTCGAAACCCTGACAATCGTGACAAAATGCTTAGTATCGTGGTGTTTGTTATAAAATCTGGTGAAGAGGTTCATATTCTGCCGTCGCCAGATTATGAAATAAAAGAAGGAGACCAGTTGCTATACTGTGGAACACATTATGCCCAGCGTTTATTCAATGCAACCATAAATAACGAATATAAATTATTTTATATTCAAAATGGTGTATTCAAACCGCGGGGTTATATATTTCAATGGTATTTAAAGAAAACCAACAGGCTGGGCGTTAAAGTTGGTTAGCTTTCAAGCCCAGCAAGCACTGTTAAATATTTAATTTTCCTGGATATGTGTTCTTAATTCCTTAGGCAGCGAAAAGACCACTTTTTCTTCGATCCCATTGTTTTCGACGGCAGTTTCGCCGCCCCATTGCTTTAATTGATCGATAACTTCCTGAACCAGAACTTCTGGCGCTGATGCGCCTGCAGTCACGCCGACTACATTCACATTATCAAGCCATTGTTTTTCCATGTTGGCGGCAGTATCAATCAAATAGGCGGGTTTTCCCAGTTGTTCGGCAATTTCCCTCAAGCGATTTGAATTTGAACTGTTTGGTGAACCAACCACAAGAATAAGGTCAGCTTTTTTAGCTAGGTTGTGAACTGCATCCTGACGGTTTTGCGTCGCATAACAAATATCGTCTTTTTTTTGTCCCTGAATAACGGGGAAATGTTGTTTTAACGCATCAACCATGGCTTTGGTGTCAGTCATGGATAAGGTGGTTTGGGTAACATAGGCCAGTTTATTTGAGTTGTTAACCTTTAAATTGGCGACATCTTCTGGTGTTTCAACCAGATAAATTGCCCCATGTTCAGTGCATTTTTCATACTGTCCCATGGTTCCTTCAACCTCTGGATGGCCGGCATGCCCGATCAAAATAACTTCGGTATCATTTTTCGCATGTTTAGCGACTTGAATATGGACTTTGGTTACCAAAGGGCAGGTGGCGTCAAAAACAGTCAAGTTCCGGTCTTTTGCTTCTTGCTGAACTTTTTTTGATACACCGTGGGCACTGAAAATCAGGTGCGAACCAACCGGAACATCCGCTAAATCCTCAATAAAAATGGCGCCTTTTTCTTTTAGTCCTTCTACCACAGTCCGATTATGCACGACTTCATGTCGGACATAAATCGGCGCTCCAAAAGCTGCCAGGGCAGTATCTACAATTTCGATGGCACGGTCTACACCGGCACAGAATCCACGAGGGTTGGCGAGTAATATTTGCATATCTTGACTTGTTAACTTGGTTAATAGCCAGTTATTTTAACTCAACATCGTCTCAGATACGATAATTCCGTCATGATCAGCATATAAATAATGATTTTTTTTGAAATTGATGCCGCCAAAGGTTATCAAAACATCACGATCACCTATGCCGTGTTTATGGCTTTTTAATGGATGCGTTCTAAGGGCGCGAATGCCGATAGGTGTTTGAGAAAGTTCAACAAAATCACGGACACAGCCATAAATAATAATGCCTTGCCAGCCGTTTTCATAGGCAATATTTGCAAGGTCGCCGCCTAGTAATGCGCAGCGGTGTGAGCCGCCTCCATCTATAACCAAAACTCTGTTGTCTACTTTTTCTTCCAAAACCTGGCGTACTAGGACGTTGTCTTCAAAAACTTTCAGGGTGGAAATTTGCCCGGAAAAAACAATGTTACCCCCAAAATTTTTCAGAATGGGTTCGGCTATTTGAAAATGTTCCTCATCAGAATGTTTGTCACACAGATCTGCAGTAGTAAAAGTCATTTATTTCAAGAAAGCGAATTGAAAACCTGATCATATCAGATATATGTGTTTCGCTAATAATTAAAGTTGATGTGTCGCATGATTGTGTTGTTTGTTTGCAACGTAATAAGGTCAGGTGAGATAAGTATCAAGTAAAGGGAAAAATCGTACGTTTTTTTAACTGACTGTATTTTAAGTTCTTTTTAAAGATAATGGTTTTGTCATAAAGCTGTCATATTTATTCTATATTCTTGTTGCGTTTTAACGATTTCCGGTTGCATTCTCACAACTATTAAGTAGGAGGAAACTCTAATGAAAGAAAAAACACAAAAAGCTGCAAAAATGATTGCGATAGGGTCAGTGGCTCTGCTTTCAAGCAATGCTTTTGCTGACAAAACCAGTGAAAAACTATTGGATATTTTAAAGGCTAACGGCGCCATTAACCAAACTCAATATGAAGAGTTATCAAAACTGGTTAAAGAAGATGAAAAAGCGGCTGCAAAAGCGATTGAAAATGAAGTAAAAGTATCTTTAAAAGGTGGCCACTTCAAAATGAAAACTGCAGATGGCCAATTTAAAATGCAGATTGGTGGCAGAATAATGGTTGATTCCGCCTGGTATGATGATTCAGATAATAAATTTGGTGAT
This sequence comes from Methylomonas sp., assembly GCA_026989395.1. GTDB lineage: Bacteria > Pseudomonadota > Gammaproteobacteria > Methylococcales > Methylomonadaceae > JALSJK01. The sequence continues at coordinate 16,277 of JALSJK010000023.1, read as the reverse complement.
GGGACTGAATTACGTCGGGCTCGTATTTTTGTTAAAGGAACGGTTTGGGATAATTGGCATTACAAATTTCAATATGATTTTGCCGGTGGAGGTGCAATTAAAGATGCGTATATTAAATATACAGGATTAAAGCAACATCTTGATTTTCCATTAAATATTACCGTGGGTAATTTCAAGGAGCCATTCAGCCTTGAAGAGTTGACCAGTTCAAAATACATTACTTTTATGGAAAGGGCGCTTCCAAATGCTTTCGCTCCTGGGCGGAACCTTGGGGTGCAGTTAAGCAGTCACGGCAAAGTAATGGATGGTGGCTGGACAGCCGCTGTTGGGTGGTTTGGAAAAGGATTTGATGATGATGAAGTGGGTTCGGGATTTGATGAGAGTACTGCTGTCGCAGGGCGTGTCACTTTTGCACCAATAGCGACTAAAACTAAGGTTTTACATTTCGGCGGCGCGGCAGAATATCGAAGCTATGATGCAAATGCGGGTACTATTTTAAGGGTTAGAGAGCGTCCTGAATCCCATATTGCTGACCACAGGCTTGTTGATACGGGTAGATTTTCTGCCGGGAATACAACTAAGTGGGGTTTTGAAACAGCTGGCGTATATGGTCCTTTCTCAATTCAAAGTGAATATATACACATGAATGCCACCGATGTTAATCGTACTGCTCAAGATGCTCGTTTAAATGGCTGGTATGTTTATGGTAGTTACTTTATTACAGGTGAGTCAAGAAATTATAGTGCCAAGAAAGGTGCTTTTGGTCGCGTTAAACCAAACTCTATCGTCGGTCAAGGTGGCTGGGGAGCTTGGGAATTAGCGGCTCGGTATAGCAGTCTTGAGCTTGAAAGTATCCCAGGTGCAAATGGTTGGGAGGAATATAATGTAACTCTTGGGCTAAATTGGTACGCTACGCCAAGTATCAGGTTTATGGCTAACTATGTACTAACTGACTCTAATAATCCAAACTTTGATGATCCGAATATCTTCCAATTACGTGGTCAAATTGATTTCTAATTAGTGTTGTTTGTCAATTTTAGCGTTAATGAATCAAGGAGCGCATGTGAAATAACTTGAATAACTTGCTTGGCCTTGAATACGAATAAAAAAACAGCTCCAGTTGCCCAACTCATTTCGAGCACGTTGCTAAGTAATTTTAAGATATAGGTCAGCTAGATCACAAGACCCATCCAATGCATTGCGTTGGGTGGGTTTTTTTATGAAGAAAATAGAAGTGGAGGAGGTATGTTGAGCAAATATTGACTATGAAAGCAGGTCGAAGCTGTGTGATAATATTCTGTTATCAGTTTCTTAATGATGGATACAGGTCAATTGCCTGAAAAAGGTCAAGACAAGGTGGAAACCGGCTCAATTCAGAGGACTATAGGTTTTTTCGGTAGCAAATTTAACGATTATAGGCAGAGCAACGATGGATGAAAACAAAAAAAAGGCGCTAGGTGCGGCTTTAATGCAGATTGAAAAACAATTTGGCAAAGGGTCTGTAATGCGTATGGGTGATGTGGCCGCATCGCGTGATATTGATGTGGTTTCAACTGGATCTCTTGCCCTGGACATTGCTTTGGGTTGTGGTGGTTTGCCTTTAGGTCGGGTTGTAGAAATTTATGGGCCGGAATCATCTGGAAAAACTACGCTAACATTGGAAGTAATTGCTCAAATGCAGAAAAAAGGCGGGGTTGCTGCTTTTGTCGATGCCGAACATGCGCTGGATCCAGGTTATGCGGAAAAAATAGGCGTTAATGTGGATGAACTGTTGGTATCTCAGCCGGATACTGGAGAGCAGGCTTTGGAAATTACCGATATGTTAGTTCGTTCCGGTGCAGTTGATATTGTGGTTGTTGACTCAGTTGCAGCTTTAACGCCAAAAGCCGAAATTGAAGGTGATATGGGTGATTCTCATATGGGATTGCAGGCTCGTTTAATGTCTCAGGCCTTAAGAAAATTAACAGCCAATATTAAACGTTCTAATACCTTGGTGATTTTTATTAACCAGATCCGCATGAAAATTGGCGTGATGTTTGGCAATCCTGAAACCACTACGGGTGGCAATGCCTTGAAATTCTATGCCTCAGTACGATTGGATATCAGGCGCATTGGAGCAATCAAAAAAGGCGATGAAGTTATTGGTAATGATACACGGGTCAAGGTGGTTAAGAATAAAGTGGCACCGCCTTTTAAACAAGCTGAATTTGAAATTATATATGGTGAGGGCATTTCATTCTTAGGGGAGCTTGTTGATTTAGGGGTGAAATATGGTTTTGTTCAAAAAGCGGGTTCCTGGTATAGCTATAATAATGACAAGATTGGCCAGGGAAAGGATAATGTGCGGAAATTTTTAAAGGAAAACCCGGAGATAGCTAAAGAAATAGAGGGAAGAATTCGAACAGAAGCGTTCGGAATTCAAGAGCAGCAAGTCGAAAATGAAGCACAAGATGTTGCGGCGAAAGAAAAATAAAGGTTAACCAGTATTGGCTGAAGAAATTGATATTGTCAGAGATGCCAGGGAAAAATGTTTAGAATTATTGGCCAGGCGAGAGCATAGCCAGAAACAATTGGTTGATAAATTAACATTAAAAGGTTATCCAATAGATCTTGTTGAAGATATTGTCTGTCAGTTGGCCGAGCAAGGACTGCAAAATGATTTTCGTTTTGCTGAATGTTATTCTAGGCAACGAATTGAAAAAGGTTATGGGCCATTAAGAATCCAGTATGAGTTGCAGCAAAAAGGCGTTGAAGGTTTTGCCCTGGATGAAGTTATTGAAGAATCAGCGGGAAGTTGGGATGGCTTGTTGAAGCAGGTGTATCTTCGGAAATATAGTGGAGATAAGATGTTGACGCGTCAGGAGTGGGCAAAGAGAAGTCGATTTCTCCAGCAACGTGGTTTTTCCAGCGAAATGATAATGAATTTATTTAAACAGTTAGCGATTAAATTTGACTGATGAAGAACATGACCAGCGCGGAATTGCGTAGTGCGTTTTTAGATTTTTTTCAGCAGCGGGGGCATTCTATTCAGCCTTCTAGCTCTTTGGTGCCAGGAAATGATCCGACTTTGTTGTTTACCAATGCCGGAATGGTGCCTTTTAAGGATGTTTTTTTAGGGAGAGAGACGCGCGATTATGTCAGGGCGGCGAGTAGTCAGCGTTGTGTCAGGGCTGGCGGTAAGCATAATGATTTAGAAAACGTAGGTTATACAGCAAGACATCATACTTTTTTTGAAATGCTGGGAAATTTTAGCTTTGGCGACTATTTCAAAAAGGAAGCTATTCATTTTGCCTGGGATTTTTTAACGAAAGAGCTGGAAATTCCATCAGAAAAATTGTGGATTACCGTTTTTGATGAGGATGCAGAAGCAGAAGAAATCTGGTTGAATGATATAGGGGTTAATCCTGAACGATTTTCAAGAATTGGCGGTAAGGATAATTTTTGGTCGATGGGCGATGTCGGCCCTTGCGGACCCTGTACTGAAATTTTTTACGATCATGGTGAAGATATTGCTGGAGGCCCGCCAGGTTCACCTGATGAAGAGGGTGATCGCTATATCGAAATTTGGAATCTGGTCTTCATGCAATATAATCGTGATGCAGAAGGAAATTTAAAGCCATTACCAAAACCTTCGGTTGATACCGGTATGGGATTGGAGCGAATTGCGGCAGTTGTCCAGGGAGTTCACAGCAACTATGAAATAGATCTGTTTCAAAACTTATTAAAAGCGGTTGCTGAGCTGGCAGGAGCACGTGACTTAACACGCAGTTCATTACGGGTTATTGCTGATCATATTCGATCATGTGCTTTTTTGATCGTTGACGGCGTTATTCCTTCCAATGAAGGTCGGGGTTATGTGCTGCGCCGTATTATTCGCAGAGCAATTCGCCATGGGTATCAATTAGGAATCAGGGAAGCTTTTTTTTACAAATTGGTCGCACCTTTGGCAATTGAGATGGGGGATGCTTACCCAGAGTTGGTTGCCGCCCAGGAACAGGTCGCAAGGGTGTTAAAAAAAGAGGAGCAGCGTTTTGCTGAAACTCTGGAGCATGGCATGAAGATTCTGGATTCTTGTATTTCTGATTTGCAAGACACAGTTATACCGGGCGATACTGTTTTTTTGCTTTATGACACTTATGGTTTTCCAGTTGATCTTACTGCTGATGTTGCTAGAGAAAAGCATCTCACCATCGATAAGGAGGGCTTTGATCGGGCTATGCAGGAACAGCGCGAAAGAGCGCGTTCGGCCAGTAATTTTTCAGCAGAATATGATCAGGATATCAAGTTTGATGTTCATACTGAATTTGTTGGTTATGAGAGTTTAGAAACAAAAGCAGAAATTATTGGCATTTTTCGACAAGGTGAATCTGTAGTTACGCTGAATGAAGGAGAACAAGCGGTTATTATTTTAGACAAGACACCGTTTTATGCGGAATCAGGTGGCCAGGTTGGTGATTGTGGCAAAATTTCCTGTGAAAAAGGCGTTTTTAATGTCGTAGATACCCAGAAGCAGGGCGATACGCTGTTTTTACATAAAGGCAGTGTTGAGCAAGGGAAAATCTCAGTGGGACAGCGTTGCAACGCGGTTGTTGAGCAACAAACTCGTCAGGCAACAGTGTTAAATCATTCGGCTACCCATTTATTGCATGCCGCCTTACGGCAAGTATTAGGCGAGCACGTAATGCAGAAAGGATCTTTAGTGGATGCGGAAAAGTTGCGGTTTGATTTTTCCCATTTTGAGCCTATGACTGATGCTGAAATTTTGGAAGTTGAACGAATCGTTAATGAGCATATCCGTCTGAATGAGCCTGTTGTCGCAGAAGTCATGGATAAAGAAAATGCGCTGCAAGCAGGCGCTATGGCGCTGTTTGGTGAAAAATATGGTGATGAAGTCAGGGTATTGAAAATTGGTGATTTTTCAACAGAGTTATGCGGCGGCACTCATGCAAAACGAGCGGGCGATATTGGTTTGCTGAAAATTATCAGTGAGTCTGGGGTGGCGGCTGGTGTCAGACGAATTGAGGCCTTGACTGGAGCTAAAGCTCTGGAGTGGATTGAGCAACGAGATCAGGCGCTGGCGGAAATTAGTCAGGTTGTTAAGGGATCGGCAAATAATGTGACTGAAAAAGTCGCGCAATTGATAGACAAGAATCGCGCACTGGAAAAGGAGTTGGAGCGTTTAAAGTCTAAACTTGCCAGTTCTGCTGGGGGCGAATTAAGCGCTCAGGCGGTAGATATCGAAGGTATTAAAGTCTTATCAGTCAAACTGGATGACGTAGATATTAAAGCAATGCGCGATATGGTTGATCAATTAAAAAATAAATTAGGTAGTTCTGCCATAGTTTTGGCTGCGGCCAAGGAGGGAAAGGTCAGTTTGATTGCAGGGGTTTCAAAAGATCTGACCTCAAGAATAAAAGCAGGCGATTTGGTGAATTCGGTTGCGACCCAGGTGGGTGGTAAGGGAGGTGGTCGTCCAGATATGGCTCAAGCAGGAGGGAATAATCCCGAGGCTTTAGGAGAGGCGTTAAAGCAAGTTCCTGATTGGGTTCGGCAGCAGTTGACGGCTAGAGCATAATTTATGGCAGTTTATGTTTTTAAATTTGGAGGTACTTCTGTTGGAAGTACCGAAAGAATTAAAGCTGTTGCTGATAAGGTAAAACAAGCGCATGATCAGGGACATCAGATAGTTGTGGTGGTGTCTGCGATGAGTGGTGAAACTAATCGTTTGATTGGTTTGGCAAAGCAAATGCAGGTTCAGCCAAATGAGAGAGAAATGGATGTTTTACTTTCGACGGGTGAACAGGTAACAGTAGCACTTTTAAGTATGGCTTTGCATGAGATGGGTTGTCCGGCTTGCTCTTATACGGGTAGTCAGGTAAAAATTCTTACTGACAATAGTCATACTAAAGCCAGAATTCAGGAAATTGATGACAAAAAAATCCGCGCTGATTTGATGGCTGGTAAAGTTGTGGTTGTTGCTGGTTTTCAAGGTGTGGATGCAGCCGGCAATATCACCACGCTTGGCCGGGGCGGTTCTGATACCACAGCAGTGGCGTTGGCCGCTGCTTTGAATGCTGATGAGTGTCATATCTATACGGATGTTGACGGAGTTTATACAACTGACCCCAGAGTTGAACCTAAAGCGCGTAGGCTGAATAAAATTACTTTTGAAGAAATGCTGGAAATGGCCAGTTTGGGTTCAAAAGTATTACAAATCAGAGCGGTTGAGTTCGCTGGAAAATACAATGTGGCCCTGCGGGTTTTATCTTCGTTTGAAGGGGGGGAAGGGACATTGATTACTTATGAGGAATCCGAAATGGAAAAAGCTTTAATTTCCGGTATTGCCTTTAATCGTGATGAGGCGAAGCTAACGATTACCGGAGTGCCTGATGTGCCAGGTATCGCATCAAAGATTCTGGGGCCAATTGCTGAATTGAATATCGAAGTAGATATGATTATTCAAAATGTCGCTGAAGATGCAACAACAGATTTTACTTTTACCGTGCATCGTAATGATTTTCTCAAAGCAAAAGAGATTTTGCAAAAGGTAAGTAAAGAGCTGCATGCAAGAGAAGTGACTGGTGATGATAATATCGTTAAAATATCGATTGTTGGCGTTGGGATGCGTTCTCATGCGGGAATTGCCAGTACTATGTTTAAGGTGTTGGCAGATGAAGCTATTAATATCATCATGATTTCAACCTCTGAAATCAAAATTTCGGTCGTTGTCGATGAAAAATATCTGGAGTTGGCAGTTCGATCCTTGCATGCTACATTTAATTTAGAACAGGAGGGGTATCCCTTAACTTTATAAATTGTCTAGCCGTTATACGAAAACAGTAATCATTAAGGTTTTAAAGAATAAAAAAAATGCTATAATAAAGAGCTATGTTGTTGGGCTGATATTAAGCTCTGTATTGATTTTGTAAAGGGAGAAGTTTATGTTAATCTTGACTCGGCGAGTGGGGGAAACTTTGATGATCGGTGACGATGTAACTGTCACGGTACTTGGAGTCAAAGGGAATCAGGTTCGAATTGGGGTTAATGCCCCAAAAGAGATTGCGGTTCATAGAGAAGAAATCTATGATCGAATTAAAAAAGAACAAGAAGAACAAAGCGGATCTTCAGAATCGACCGGTTCTGAAGAAGAGTAAAAAATCCGGAGAGATGGCCGAGAGGCTGAAGGCGCTCCCCTGCTAAGGGAGTATGGGTTTTATCGCCCATCGAGGGTTCGAATCCCTCTCTCTCCGCCATTTATTTGTTGACAAGGAAGTAAAAAAACAGGACAATGTCCTGATGTTAAGCGCCCGTAGCTCAGCTGGATAGAGTACTCGGCTACGAACCGAGCGGTCGGGAGTTCGAATCTCTCCGGGCGTGCCATTTTTCAAAATAATTCCCCTGTAGCTCAGTTGGTAGAGCGGGTGACTGTTAATCACTAGGTCGGCGGTTCGAGCCCGTCCGGGGGAGCCATATAAAAGAAGAGTCAGGTTTACTGTGTAGACCTGACTTTTTTTGTTTCTGATGACGGTTCAATTCAATTATTAACGAAAATATTCCCGGATAAACTTTTCCGTACTGTTTGAAATTGTTTGGCAGTTTAAAATGTCTCGATTAGAGCTGAAAAAATTTAATGTTCGATTGTAAATAACAAGCGACTCGATTTTATGTAGGAGAACTATGCTTTTGCTTTCAAAAAAACAAGAATGGTTGGGCAATGTTCGGGGTGATATTTTGGCCGGAACGGTTGTTGCCTTAGCTTTGATTCCAGAAGCCATTGCTTTCTCTATTATTGCCGGAGTTGACCCTAAAGTAGGTCTTTACGCCTCTTTTTGCATTGCTGTTGTAACTGCCTTGATTGGAGGCAGGCCTGGAATGATAAGCGCTGCTACTGCAGCAATGGCTTTATTAATGGTAACGTTAGTCAAGGAACACGGTTTGCAATATCTGTTAGCTGCGACCATTCTAACAGGGGTGTTACAAGTATTGGCGGGATATTTCAGGTTAGGAAGTTTGATGAGTTTTGTTTCGCGGTCCGTGGTGACAGGTTTCGTTAATGCATTGGGGATACTCATTTTTATGGCCCAACTGCCAGAGTTGACTGATGTAAGCTGGCATGTTTATGCGATGACGGTTGCAGGTTTAGGAATAATTTATTTATTCCCACTGATACCTGTTATAGGCAAATCAGTGCCGTCACCTTTAGTTTGTATTTTGGTTCTTACCGGCATCGCTTTATACCTGAAATTAGAAATCAGAACCATAGGCGATATGGGTGAATTACCAGATACATTACCCATTTTTATGTTGCCTGAAATACCAATAAACTGGGATACATTAAAAATTATTCTTCCTTATTCAGTACCGTTAGCGGTTGTCGGGTTGCTTGAGTCTTTGATGACGGCAACCATTGTTGATGACTTGACCGATACCGATAGCGATAAAAATCGGGAATGTAAAGCTCAGGGTTTTGCCAATGTAGGCGCTGGAATGCTTGGTGGTATGGCTGGTTGTGCCATGATTGGCCAATCTGTTATTAATATTAAGTCAGGCGGGCGAGGCCGTTTATCGACTTTATATGCGGGTGTTTTATTACTTATTATGGTGGTATATTTAAGCGATTGGATATCCCAGATACCCATGGCAGCATTGGTGGCTGTTATGATTATGGTTTCTATTGGTACTTTCAGCTGGAGTTCGATTCGTGATTTAAAAAAGAATCCGCGTTCCAGCAGTATTGTCATGATTGCGACTGTTGTTGTTGTGGTTTGGACGCATAATTTGGCTTTAGGCGTGTTTGTTGGTGTGTTACTGGCCTCATTATTTTTTGCAAATAAAATCAGTCACTTCATGTATGTGGAATCAGATCAAAACGAACAAGGTGACTCACGAACCTATCGTGTTATAGGGCAGATGTTTTTTAATTCAGTGGATAAATTTATTGCTTCTTTTGATTTCAAAGAAGCTGTTGAGAAAGTGGTTATTGATCTTCACCGCGCCCATTTTTGGGATATTTCTTCTGTTTCTGCTTTAGATAAGGTGGTGCTGAAATTTCGACGTGAGGGCGCTGAGGTAGAATTAATTGGACTGAATGATGCAAGCGCAACTATTATTGACCGTTTTGGTGTTCATGATAAACCAGAAGAAATTGAAAAAGTTGTAGGTGGACACTAATGAAAAATGAAAAACACATGGTTTTTGCTTGTGTCGATGGCTCAAGTCTTAGTGAAGCGGTTTGTGACTACGCTGCTTGGATCGTCAAACGAATTGATTCGCCACTCAAGTTATTACACACTATTGATCATCATCATGAAAAGGGCGAAGTGGCTGATTTATCGGGTAACTTAGGTGTTGATAGCGCCGATCATTTGCTTGAAGAAATGGTCAGCCATGAACAACAGCAAAGCAAACTACGATTGCAGCAAGGGAAAGCCATCCTGCAGGAAGCTAAGCAGCGTGTTATACAAGATGGCGTTGTTGACCCCATTGTTTGTTTGCGTCATGGAAGTTTGATTGAGTCGCTTATAGAATTAGAAAATAATATACGGATTTTGGTTATTGGGGTTCGAGGAAAAGTGCATGAGAATCAAACTCGTCAGATTGGTGCAAAACTTGAGTCCTTGATTCGCTCATTACATCGGCCCATTTTAGTTGTTTGTACGGAATATAAGTTGCCAGAACGTATTATGGTTGCCTACGATGGCAGCGAAGCAGCGGAAAAAGCGGTGGAGATGGTTGCTAATAGCCCATTGTATAGTGAACTTGAATGTCATTTAGTTTGTGCAGGAAAAAAAGCATCTGCAGAAGGGCTGCTGGAAAAAGCGGCAGAGAAGTTAAAAAAATCTGGGGATAAAGAAATATTCATTGCCAGGTTAGATGGCAAGCCAGAAGAAAAGCTGTGTGAATATCAAGAAACTCACAACATTGATCTAACTATTATGGGTGCTTTTACTCACACCCGTATTCACGATTTGCTATTAGGTAGTTTTACCGTAAAAATGCTGATTAATAGCAAAAAACCTTTATTACTACTTCGATAAAAAAGTTTATTGGTTCATCAATAATTTCATCAGTAAGTTATGTGCTTCACTACTATTTGGTTTGATGAGCATAGCATTTTTTAATGCGCTGATTGCTTCAACTATTTGACCCTTTTGAAAAAAGGCTTTTGCCAAGCCGAAGTAGGGTGAAAATTCATCTGGTGTTAATTTTGTAGCCTCTTGAAATTGGCTAATGGCTTCGGTTAATTTTCCCTGGGAAAGCAGTTGTGTTCCATAGGAAAAAAGTGTTTTGCCCAGTGTGGTTTTTGCTTTATTGTTATCAGGCGCAAGTTCAAGTGATTCCTGTAGATAACCAATGGCCTGGGTGAAATTTCCCTGTTTGACTTCAAAAACAGCAATATTAATCAAACCATCTATAAGGATTTCCAATGTTTGATTTCTGGTCTCAGCTGGGGCTAGTCGATATGCGCTGCGTAATGCAGGAATGGCAGAACGCCATTGTCCCTGGTTAATATAAGACCGGCCTAGATACAGGTAAGCTTCTCCATATTCCGGCTCCAGTTCGGTAGCTTTTTTAAAATAAGGGATGGCCTTTTGATATTCGCCACGATTAAAAAAAGTAATTCCCAAATCAAATTGCCGTGCTGCACTAGAAAAAGGCAAAACAGAGCAGGCCTGCAAAAATAACAGGGTTAAAAATATTATTGTTGGTTGGCATGTATATTTCATTTTTGCTGAAAAATATTAAGTTCCTGATAAGCTGGAAGAAAGTTTCCTGACTATACTGTTTACAACAGTATTAATATTTTGAAGTGTATAACGTGTGGTTTTCGATTCTGCACTGATTACGTAGGCACTTTCAATATCAATTATTCTGGCGTTGAGCTGAATTTGACCTGCCAGCAACGCCACACTACCAGTGATAATAGCATCTGCGTGTAGTATTTTGCCAATTTCTACAGCATCTGTGGTATCAATAAATCCGGTTTTACTCATTTCCATTTCTTTAATGACTTTATCTAGTTGTTCGCGTTCGATAATTTTAAAAGCGCTTGAATTTACTAAAGCGCTGGTAAATGTTTCAGAAACCAGATCTCCAAGGGAAATTTCATGCGCCTCCTGGTTGAGAGATTTAAACTTGATGACCGCAATAGAAATCTTTTTGCGTGGCACTATTGGTGGCGGAGGAGGTGGTGGTGGGGCTGTTCTGGTCACACTTGTAGCTACAGTTGTTGTAGGTTTAGAGGATCTATTGACTAATGGCGCATAAATCCACCCAGTATTGCCCTGTGACCGGGAAATAAAATACCAGTTATTTTTTTTGCCTAGGATAGAAAAAATTTCGCTTTGGGAAATGTTTCCAATAATTGAACATTTGGTACTGGCGCCACTTCGAATATTTACATGTGGTTGGGAAACATTGGCCGATCCGCTAGATTGAGTGGTTGGGGAGTCAGAGCATGAGGATCTACGATAAGGCTGTTTTGGTATTTTTCTGGCATAGGTTTTATTACTGTCTAAATTCATTAAAGTAAGGTTTATTTTCTCTTCCAGAGTTCTGACCCATTTATTGTAAACCTTATGAATAGTTGGGGGAGCGGGGCCAAGCTCTTCATCTTCTATAAAGGGATTATATTCAGTAAAGACATTATCTGATGGTTCAGGGATATTGTCTCTAACAGTATATTTAAGATTTTTACTGTCTCGATAGGTTATAGAATATGAACGGCGATTAAAACTGATATTGACGCTGGCAGCAAGTTTTCCTCTTTTTGCAAAGTATTTGGCGATAATATTACCCTTGGAAATGGGTTTGGCCCGCCAACCAGCAATTCTGCTTCCCTTTAAAATAGCCCGCTCAATTTGATGAAGACGCACATTATCTGCAGCTGTTATTTCTACGTCATAGACGTTATAAACAGGTGCAGCTTTACACCCAATCAGTAAAAAAAGTATGGACAGGAGGCCGGTAAATTTATAATTAGTAATTATCATAAGCCAAAATCTTTATTAGATATAAAATTAATAAATTCAATATAACCGATTTTATTAATGTGGAAAATGAATGCAAGTAATTAGTTGTTTTATTACAAGGAAATAATTCACTTTTTAAGCTAAATATTTGTTGTAAGATCTTAGTCACGGGTTCAGGCTACAATCAGGAATTAGTGAATTGAAAAAAATTATCAACGTCTGGATAGTTAAGCGAGATAAAAAAAGTTATCAACATCGCTATAAAAACTTACTTGATCAATCCGAACAAAAAAAAGCTGCTTCAATAACTTCAGTGCCCCTGCGTATTCGGTTTATTGAGGTAAGAGCCAAGTTACGCTGGATTTTGGCCAGTCATCTGAAAGTAGATGCGAAAACATTACGTTTTTCATTCGCGGAACATGGCAAACCTTTTTTACCTGAACACCCTGATTGCCATTTTAATTTATCCCATTCCGGTGATTATCTTGCAATTGCAGTAACAGAAATTGGAGAAGTTGGGATTGACATTGAACAATTGAAGCAAAAATCTGATTTTTATCCGCTGGTGAAACGCTGTTTTGCAGAAGTCGAACAGAATTATTGGCTTGGATTGCCGGAATCACAAAAATGTATTGAATTTTATCGTTTTTGGACCAGAAAAGAAGCATTTGTAAAAGCAACAGGAAGAGGTATAGGTTTGGGATTGAATCAATGTGTGGTATCACCTGGTGACCTGGGGAAAATGCTGAAAGTCCCTGAAATTTGTGGTCCTGAAAAGAACTGGCGGATCCATGATCTGGATTGTCCTGAAGGTTTTAGTGGTGCGATAGCTATTCAAAGGGCAGATTTTAAAATCAGAACTAAAAGCTTTAGTTAGTAGTGACGATAATTCACAAAATTATTTTACTTGCCATTGTTTGCCTGTCGTTATGGTCTTGTACAACTCCTTCTGAAAGATTTTTTAAAAAAGCCAAAGAATTTAAGTTTGGCAATAATATTGTTAATTCGGGTCAGTTTCGCCATCAATTTTTTTTTAATCAGTTGGCAGTAAGTTCTGAACAAAAGATCGTTCATGTCTATCTGGATGGAGATGGAACTCCCTGGGAAAAACATCGTTGGATAACCGATGATCCAACGGCTCGCAATCCCATCATTCTAAAGCTGATGGTGCAGGATTTATCACCAGCAATTTTACTGGGCCGGCCTTGTTATTATGGATTGAATAGAGATCAACTGTGTCACTATAGATACTGGACTTCGCATCGATATTCATCAGAAATTGTCTCCAGTATGGTGAAAGCGCTGACTAAATGGATGGAAAAACATGATTTTAAAAAGATCATTCTGATCGGCTATAGCGGTGGTGGAACGCTTGCCATGCTGATGGCTCCTAAAATGAGTCATGTTGATACAGTTGTCACCATTGCAGCCAATTTAGAGATAGATGCCTGGACGCAATTGCATGAATATAGTTCTCTTTTCGGCTCGCTTAATCCTTCTGATTTTGCAATTCCCAATAAAATAAAATTAATTCATTTTATTGGTGGCCAAGATCGTGTGGTGCCTGCTTCAATAATAAAAAAAATAGCCAAGAATAATAACCATTCAATATTTATTGAATATCCTCAATTCAATCATTTCTGCTGCTGGGTAAAGCAATGGCCTTATATTTTGGAAATAATTAACCTAGATAATTAAGTCAGTGGATTAAGTTATTAACAGATATAATATCTAACTCATTGTTTTAATGAATTTATTAACGTGTATTTGGTAAATTATTAAATTTATAAAATATCTATTAAATAATTATATTATAATTATTTAATACTGCTTGTTTATTATACTTAAATAATATAAGCTCAACTTAAATAATAATTAAGGAGGGCTTCATGAATATAGCCATTCTGATAATAAAATGGCAAATCATCGCTTCAGTATTTGCCTGCATCCCAAATAAAGGCCATGTTTGGTCAGTTTTTGCTTTGTACTAAAGCAATTATTCCTCATTCTCCTTACGTTCTTTTACTAAAGAGCACTTCAGGTTCTATGGCTGACAATTTGGCCAAAATTCGTGCAAGAGTGAATAAATCACAAAAAAAATGTGTGTACTTCACCAATATGTTTTTGATTTACAGGCACAATGTATCCGAACTTAACAAAACACAAGAGGAAAACATCATGAAAAAATTAACATTAATCGCAGTTAGTGCCGTAGTTGCATTCAGTTCAGCCACAGTGATGGCAAAATCAGAAGTGAAAAAATCAGTGTTGGTGAATCAGTCTATCAACAAAGGCAATGCAACCATCGCTGTTGGTAAAGACAATTTGGCAACCACAGGTTCCATGAATATTAAAGATTCAAAGATCAAAAAATCAGTATTGGTCAATCAGTCAATCAACAAAGGTAATGCCACGATTGCCGTAGGTAAAGGCAACACTGCATCAACCGGTTCGATGACTGTTGAATAAGGAATAGTAGTAGACAGGGATGTCTTTTAATGATTTGTGAATAAATCACAAAAGTCAAGTGAATATTACACCGACAAGGCAAAACGAAACAGGCAAAATGGTTCTGTTTGTAACTAGAAACAAAATAGGAAAATATCATGAAAAAATTAACATTAATCGCAGTAAGCGTAGTTGTAGCAATGAGTTCAGCCACAGTCATGGCAAAATCAGAAGTGAAAAAGTCAGTACTGGTGAACCAGTCTATTAACAAAGGCAATGCAACCATCGCTGTTGGTAAAGACAATTTGGCAACCACAGGTTCCATGAACATCAAAGATTCAAAGATCAAAAAATCAGTATTGGTCAATCAGTCAATCAACAAAGGTAATGCCACGATTGCCGTAGGTAAAGGCAATACTGCATCAACGGGTTCAATGACAGTTGAATAAATAATGGATGAGGAATAGCTGACAGGGACGTTTTACAAACCAAGGTGAATTAATCACATAAATCAGGTGCAAGGTTCACCAATGAAAAAAATGAAGCAGGTCATACTAACCCTGCACTTACATAAACAACCCAAGAGGAAATATCATGAAGAAATTAACATTAATCGCAGTCAGCGCAGTTGTAGCAATGAGTTCAGCCACAGTGATGGCAAAATCAGAAGTGAAAAAGTCAGTACTGGTGAACCAGTCTATTAACAAAGGCAATGCAACCATCGCTGTTGGAAAAGACAACCTGGCAACCACAGGCTCCATGAATATCAAAGATTCAAAGGTTAAAAAATCAGTATTGGTTAATCAGTCTATCAACAAAGGTAATGCCACGATTGCAGTTGGTAAGGGCAATACCGCGTCAACGGGTTCAATGACTGTTGAATAAATAATGGATGAGGAATAGCTGACAGGGACGTTTTACAAACCAAGGTGAATTAATCACATAAATCAGGTGCAAGGTTCACCAATGAAAAAAATGAAGCAGGTCATACTAACCCTGCACTTACATAAACAACCCTAGAGGAAATATCATGAAAAAATTAACATTAATCGCAGTCAGCGCAGTTGTAGCAATGAGTTCAGCCACAGTGATGGCAAAATCAGAAGTGAAAAAGTCAGTACTGGTGAACCAGTCTATCAACAAAGGCAATGCAACGATTGCTGTTGGTAAAGACAACCTGGCAACCACAGGCTCCATGAACATTAAAGATTCAAAGGTTAAAAAATCAGTATTGGTCAATCAGTCTATCAACAAAGGTAATGCCACGATTGCTGTAGGTAAAGGCAATACCGCATCAACTGGTTCAATGACTGTTGAATAATAAAAAATAAAAGGCCTCTTCATTCGAAGGGGCCTATATTTTAATTGGATACCAACAGGAGATGAACATGATTACCCGAATAATAGCAATTGCAATTCTGATTGCAACCACCCAGGTTTTTGCAGATGATCTGGATGATGGTATTCCCCTTGATACACCCATTAATGATGATCTTACCTTGGGCAAGAATATAAATTTTATTAAAAGAAATGCAATTGGTAAGGCGCGTAGTCGTGCAAAGGACAAGGGAGGAAATATTGATGATATAGATGAAAGCTGTGAAGGAACCGGAAACATTAAAGTCGGCGCAGGTTCAAACTTGAAAGGAGCAACAATCGTTAACCTTTCAAATAATAAAGGTACTACCTCATTTTGTGGTAAATAGCATTAAAAAATATGTAAGTAAGAGTCAATGGGCATAATAAAATGAAAGCAAGACAACCAGTTTTTTACCCAAAATTTCTCCTGACAATAGCCCTCATACAACTAACGGGCTGTGGACTGAACCCGCAAAACGCCGATGTTGATATCAACCG
>JALSJK010000022.1 GCA_026989395.1 Methylomonas sp. | reverse complement strand
ACAGGCTTGTACAAACTTCTTCGACAACCTCGATGAGCATCATGCTCCTTTGCGTGCATTGTTGAATGAAAAGTTTCAGATTATTGAGGGCAAAGCCGGGTATTCTTGATCGTGGATAGTATATCTAGATTACCCAGCTTAAAATAACAGCTTCACCGTAAGCCACCCTCCAGAAAAATATACATATCTGCTCAAGCCCCTCATTTATCCCATATAATAGGCATGCAATTAATATCATTAACTCAATATTAACGTTTAGGAATTCACTGTCATGACTCAATCAGGTGACAAAAAAACACGTCAATTTTCATCCAAAGTTGTAGATGGTATGGAGCGTGCGCCAAGCCGCGCCATGTTACATGCAGTTGGCTTCACAAATGAAGATTTCAACAAACCACAAATCGGCATCGCCTCAACATGGAGCATGGTTACCCCTTGCAATATGCATATCAACAACCTTGCTGATGAAGCAGCAAAAGGTGTTGATTCTTCAAATGGCAAGGCTGTAATTTTTAACACCATCACTATATCAGATGGCATTTCAATGGGTACTGAAGGAATGAAGTATTCTCTGGTATCCCGTGAAGTTATTGCCGATTCCATTGAAACTGTCGTGGGCTGTCAAGGCTTTGATGGTATTGTTGCAATAGGCGGCTGTGATAAAAATATGCCTGGTTGCATGATCGCTATTTCCCGACTCAATCGCCCCAGTATTTTTGTTTACGGCGGTACAATTTTACCTGGCTGTCACAAAAACCAAAAACTTGATGTTGTCTCTGTTTTTGAAGCAGTTGGAGCAAGAGCCAACAATAAAATTGACGATTCTGAACTGGCAGCCATCGAGGAAAAAGCTATTCCGGGCGCCGGCTCTTGTGGCGGCATGTATACTGCCAACACCATGGCTTCGGCTATTGAAGCCCTGGGAATGAGTCTGCCCAATAGTTCAGCGCAGGCAGCCGTTTCAGAAGATAAACGACTAGACTGTGAACGTGCGGGGGCAGCCGTTCTTGAACTGATAAAAAATGACATTAAACCTTCCGATATTATGACCAAGGAAGCGTTTGAAAATGCCATTACAATTATCATTGCGCTTGGCGGTTCAACCAATGCTGTGTTGCATATACTGGCCATGGCTTTTGCGGCAAATATTGACATTACCCTGGATGACTTTACTCGGATAGGCAAAAACGTTCCAATGCTTGCTGACTTAAAACCCAGCGGCCGATATCAAATGGCTGAATTAATTGAAATTGGCGGTATTCAACCGCTAATGAAAACGTTGCTTGATAAAGGTTTATTGCATGGAAATTGCCTGACTGTCACTGGTAAAACACTAGCTGAAAACTTAAGCGATGTTAAACCCTATCCCGAAGACCAGGATATGATTCGCCCTCTGGAAAAACCTATTAAAAAAGACAGCCATTTAGTCATCCTATATGGCAATCTTGCCTCTAAAGGCGCAGTGGCAAAAATCACAGGTAAAGAAGGACTCTGCTTTACTGGCACAGCAAAAGTTTTTGATGCCGAAGAGCAAGCATTACAAAGTATTCTCAATGGTGAAATCGTTAAAGGCGATGTCATTGTTATCCGTTATGAGGGACCTAAAGGAGGACCTGGCATGAGAGAAATGCTGTCACCCACATCCGCTGTTATGGGTAAGGGGCTTGGTCAGGATGTTGCTTTGATCACTGACGGCCGCTTTTCCGGAGGTACGCATGGTTTCGTGGTAGGCCATATTACCCCTGAAGCTTATACTGGCGGAGCATTAGCCATCGTCGAAAATGGCGATAAAATTACCATTGACGCAGAAAACAAGGAGTTAAAATTGCATCTTAATGATGAGGAAATTAATCGCAGGTTAGCACAATGGCAACAGCCCGCGCCACGATATAACCGAGGAGTTTTGGCAAAATTTGCAAAATTAACCAGTTCTGCATCGGAAGGGGCAGTGACTGATAAACTGGATTGACCTTTTTCTGAAAATCACTCTGAACCATGACAGACAACTTTTCTTCAAGAGTAAAACAATCCGCTTTTGTCAATTGGTTCAGAGATTCTTCTCCTTACATACATAGCCATCGCCAATGTACTTTTGTCATTTCTTTTGGTGGGGAAGCCACACAGCATGAGCTCTTCTTCAATCTTGTTCACGATTTTGCCCTTCTCAACAGCTTAGGCATACGACTGGTACTCGTCCATGGCATTCGGCCTCAAATCAATCAACGCCTGCAATTATTGAAAGTAAAACCGCAATATGTTGAACATTTACGCATTACTGACGACTTGGCTCTGCAATGCGCAATCGAAGCTGCCGGACAAATACGCATTGAGCTGGAAGCCTTATTATCAACTGGCCTTGCCAATTCTCCCATGGCTGGAGCAAAAATAAGAGCTTGCTCAGGAAATTACATTGTCGCAAAACCCATTGGAGTTCTAAACGGTATAGACTATCAGCATACTGGATTGGTCAGAAATGTGGATAGTGAAGCAATCCGACGACAGTTAAATCAAAATAACGTAGTACTTATATCACCCATTGGCTACTCGCCAAGCGGCGAAGTGTTTAACCTTTGTGCAGAAGATGTTGCTACGGAAATCGCCATTGCTTTACAAGCTGAAAAATTAATTTTAATGACCGAACAAAGTTGTCGTGATCCAGAGAATAATCAACTCATACCACAAATGACAATAACGGAAGCCGAGAATTTTATTTTCAGGCACCCCAACATTTCCCCGCTTATCAAAAAGCCTTTACAGGCAGCTATTAATGGGAGCCAATCTGGTGTTAAACGAGTTCATTTGATTAATAGAAACCATGATGGCGCTTTGTTATTAGAACTTTTCAGCAGAGATGGTATTGGTACTTTAGTCAGTACCACCCCGTTTGAAACTCTTCGTCCAGCCACACTTGCAGATATTGGCGGGATTCTTGAACTCATTAAACCACTGGAAAAGCAAGGAAAGCTTGTCGAACGTACCGTTGAGAATCTGGAAGTAAACATTGATGACTATACCGTTATTGATCGTGACGGTCTGATTCTTGGATGTATTGCCTTACACACCGGCCCTGACAATGAAACAGGGGAAATAGCCTGTGTTGCGGTTCATCCTGACTATCAAAACGCTTCACGCGGCACTGAGTTGCTTGAATATATGCTGGAAAAATCTAAACGAGAAGGCATTAAAAAAATCTATGTCCGGTCAACCCAAACCATGCACTGGTTTATCGAAAGAGGTTTTCAGGAGATTAAAATTGAAGACTTACCTGGCTACTTAAAAAGCCAATATAATCACCAACGAAATTCTAAAGTTTTCTGCAAGCAGGTTTCTTGATGCCACCATCCACTCATACTATTTTGCAAATTACCGACCTGCATTTCCTACCTCAAAAAGGTGATCAAATGTATGGCATTGATACCGAGAATTATTTCCATCAGGTTTTAAATCATGCATTACAATCCACAAAACGAATTGATTTAATTCTGGTTACAGGAGATTTAACCCAAATACCCAACGCATCAAGTTACCAACGTATTTTTGATGAATTGAATCAAACAGACATCCCGACTATTTGTCTTCCTGGTAATCATGATGATTGGAAATTAATGAAAAATACTTTGAATGCTGAAAATATTAGTTGCAAAAAGCAAATTAACTTAGGGAACTGGCAAATTATTTGCCTCAACAGTCAAAAACCCGGTGTAGCAGGTGGACGGTTAACGGAATCCGAACTCCAGTTTCTAGAAAAAACACTTCAAAACAACAAACAAAAACCAACATTAGTGGCGGTACATCATAACTGCTTGCCCACCGGTTCAACATGGCTTGACACCATGACCATCGAAAATAGTGAAGCGCTGTTAACAATATTAAAAAATAATCCTCAGATAAAATTACTCATTCATGGTCACACACACCAGGACCAGACATTTACAATTGATCACCTAAAAATTCTTAGCGCCCCATCAACCTGCTTTCAATTCAAACCAGCAAGCCATGATTTCGCGATTGACGATACGGAACCCGGCTATCGACTCATCAAGCTTAGTGGAGACCACACGTTTTCTTCAGAAGTGATTCGCGTAGCTGCCCATTAAAATTCAGAAAAAATGTCATTAGCCAAATATCCATCAGGATCAATCGGCACCTTGTCAGAAACTAGCAAAGCGCCTAATTCCATCATTGCTTTTCTATAAACTTTGCGTTTAAAAAAAACCACATCTTTTAATGGATCCCAGTAATTCACCCATCGCCAGCCATCAAATTCAGGGTTTTCGGCGCAATCAAAACGAAAACTGGACTCATCAGCTGTCAATCTTAATAAATACCAGATCTGTTTCTGACCAATACAAAGAGGCAATGATTTTTTTCGGATATATCGGCTGGGCAATTTGTAATGCAACCAATAGCGTGTACGCCCTATTATCTCAACATGAGTATTTTTCAGCCCTGTTTCTTCTCTTAATTCTCTAAACATTGCATCTTTCGGATCTTCGTTGGGATGGATCCCGCCCTGTGGAAATTGCCAGGAATCCATACCCACCCGCTTTGCCCAAAAAACGCGCCCCTCGTCATTGCAAAGAATAATCCCAACATTTGGCCGGTATCCTTTTGAGTCAATCATACTAATAAACCTGCTTGTATCTATGCTATGCCTTTCAATTGAGAAATGCTAAAATTTCGACTTTCATTGTTCCATAAAAGGAATTTGGATTCCACCAATACAATTCTTGATCTTATTTATTTTAAAAGGTTTTATTTAGTGAGTTTAGCAATTTTTGATTTGGATAATACTTTAATCGCTAATGACAGTGATTATTTGTGGGGACAATTTTTAGTAAACAAAGGTATTGTCGATAAGGATCACTACGAGCAAGCAAATGCTAAATTTTATGAGGACTATAAGCAAGGGAATCTAAATATTGAAGAATTCTTACAGTTTTCGTTAAAGCCATTGGCCGATAATGAGGCCGAGAAACTCTATCAATGGCGTGAACAATTTATTCAGGAAATGATCCGGCCAATTATACTTCAACCCGCCATGGAACTGGTCAATAGACACAGGGCTAAGAATGATATCTTACTCGTTATCACTGCGACTAACCGCTTTATTACCGAACCCATTGTCAATTTGTATGGCATAGAAAATCTAATCGCAACAACACCCGAATTTCTCAATAACAAATTTACTGGTAACTTTAAGGGAGATCCTTGTTTTCGGGAAGGAAAAGTCACTCTTCTTCAACAATGGCTAGAACAGTCTGAAGAAAACCTGGAAAACAGTTGGTTTTATAGTGACTCTCATAATGATTTGCCGTTGTTAAAAATCGTAGATAATCCCATAGCCGTTGATCCAGATGAATCATTAGAAGAATTTGCAAACCAGCAAGGCTGGCCCATTATCAGCCTAAGAAAAGAAAAATGCCCTTCACATCATTTTAAATAATAATTAGTCGACCCTGAAAAAAAAATAATGGCCTGGAACTACAGGTCGTCATTTTCCACAGAGAATTATTTCATTGCCAATTGCAATTGTTCTGTTGATTTTGAATAGTGAAACCAAAAAAAACAT
>JALSJK010000021.1 GCA_026989395.1 Methylomonas sp. | reverse complement strand
TAAACAGGCTTGTACAAACTTCTTCGACAACCTCGATGAGCATCATGCTCCTTTGCGTGCATTGTTGAATGAAAAGTTTCAGATTATTGAGGGCAAAGCCGGGTATTCTTAATCGCGAATAGTATATTTGGCCATGTTAAAGGTGCGTTTACTGGTGCGCATGGAGCATCAGAAGGACGGATAGTACAAGCGGATGGTGGAACATTATTTCTGGATGAAGTGGGAGAGCTGCCTCTGGATGTACAGGCAAAACTGCTGCGTTTTGTTCAGGAAAAAGAGATTAATCCGGTGGGTGCTTCACGTTCCAGAATTGTTGATGTGAGAATTGTTGCAGCAACTAATCGGGATTTGTCTGAAGAAGTTGCGGCTGGCAGATTTCGTGGCGATTTGTATTTTCGTCTGCAAGTGGTCACAGTGCAATCAATTCCGTTACGGCAAAGAACTGATGATATTTTGCCGTTAGCGCAATATTTTCTGGAAAAATTTGCTGTGCAATATCAAAAAGCGGTGCGTCATTTTAGTCCGGAAGCTGAGCAGGCGTTGTTGGCTTATCGATGGCCGGGTAATGTGCGGGAGTTACAAAATGCGATCTTACGGGCCGTGGTGCTATCCAAATCAGAAACTATTACACCTGATCAATTACAATTTATTGCAGAATTGACCTCAAAGGACTCAGTCACTTCAGTTAATCAGGCATCGGAGAATATTAAACAGCAGCCGGTTGGTGGTGTTTCATCCATGCCAAATTCTAATGTGACAGTATCTTCGAAGCAATCTCAGGAAGCAATCAATCCTGATCCTTGGCAAAAATTGCTTCAGGTACTACAGAAACAGATATCCCAAGCTCTTGAAGGCGATGAAAAAACCCCGGTGCCTCTCGGACAATGGTTGACCGAAGATCTGGTGCTTGCAGCAAATAATGCTGCCAATGGCGTTGCTCGACAAGCGGCTGGAAATTTAGGCTTAGCTGAAACTACTTTCAGGCGTCAATTGGAAAAAGTAAAACGTGTCGAGCATAGTGGTTTATTGGCGCGAACTGCATCCTGGGTAATCATTCAGCCGGTAATTTCAGAAATCATTTCATTAAACAACAAGCAAAATGTTGTTGAACAAGCCAAGCAGATGTTATTAGAAGAGGTCCTGAAAAGAACTGACAATCAATATTCGGTTGGAGCCGCCCTGATGGGGGTGACATTGCCAACATATCGGCGATGGCTGGAAAATTTGCCGAAATAAAACACGCCATTTTTTGGTGATGCGTCACATTTTCGGAATATTCCACCTAAAATCCGGTGTGTTGATTCGAAAAACTGGCTCAGTTAAGTTTGTAAAAGTAACTAGATTTTCTATTTTGTTGAATAGGAAATATTTATTTAACTTATAAATTAATGAGTTATTGTTGTTCTGAGTGAGCTGTAAAAAATTAGTATTTGGTTAAGTAATGATCTGGTGTGTTTTTTGCTCCCATAGTTTTATTAACTATACTTAAAATTAAAAATGGATAAATATCCACAGCTAATATGGGTTCACACGCTATGCGTTTATATCAAAAATTAATTTGCAGTTTTGCCTTGCTGGTTTTTTTTAGCTCACCAGCAATTTTTGCAAAAACAGAGCAGGCTACTAATGGATTGTTGAAGCCACGAAATCTGCTGTTTTCACGCCTAACGCCTGAAGATGGACTTTCCCAAGCAGCTGTCAGCCAGATACTTCAGGATCGACAGGGTTTTGTCTGGATAGGAACTCAAGAAGGCCTTAATCGTTACGACGGTAAAACATTCAAAATTTATGAGCATGATGCCGAAGATCCTGGTTCTTTGTCCAATGACTGGATCAAGACATTGCTGGTGGATCAACAAGGCGACCTTTGGGTCGGTACTGAAAATGGCGGATTAAATCGTTATCGTCATGATACTGATGATTTTCAAAATTTTCGACATAATCCAGAAGATAATCTTTCTATTAGCAGTGATCGTATCAGGGTAATTTATCAGGACAAACAAGGAATTTTTTGGATTGGTACAGACGGGGAAGGCCTGGATCGTTTTGATGCGGCTCAAGGTGTTTTTGAGCATTTTCGCCATGATTCGTCCAATCCCCAAAGTTTACCCAGTAATTATATTTTAAGTATTTTTGAAGACCGAGCCGGTAATTTGTGGGTAGGAACCAACGGTGGCGGGCTTGCAATGCTGGATCAGCAAACCAATCAATTTACAATTTATCAACATGATGCAAAAAAACCAGATAGCATCAGTGGTAATAAAATCAGTGTCATTTACGAAGATCGAGATGGTCGTTTATGGGTTGGCAGTTATGGTGCAGGCCTTAATCTTTTTGATGCGACAAGCAAAACATTCAAACATTTTAAATATCATCAAAACGACCCCAACAGTCTGAGTCATAACCGTGTTCATAGTATTCTTCAAGATCGCGATGGTACGCTCTGGATAGGAACAGATCATGGTCTGAATGAATGGCATGAACAACAACAGAGTTTTGTTCGATATCAACATAATCCAACGGATAATGCCAGTTTGAGTGAAAATCGTGTGGTTTCCATTTTTCAGGATCATGGCGGTGTGTTATGGGTTGGTACTTATTATGGTGTTAACAAATGGAACTATGTTAGTGATACCTTTAGTTATTTTCAGCAATTCGGTAGCCATTTAAAATTATCCAGCAATATTGTTACCTCAATCGCTGAATCGGCTGATGGTACAGTGTGGGTAGGCACTTATGGTGCGGGGCTGAATCAGCTTGATACTCAAAAAGGGACGGTTAAGTATTACACTCGCAACAAATCAAACAAAAATAGTCTGAATGATAATCGGGTTATGGCGCTGAGTATAGACCAGCAAAAATCAGTCTGGATAGGTACCCGAAATTCTGGTTTAAACAAATTAGAACCGGCCACAGGAAAATTCAGCCATTTTGTTCATGATCCAGATAACTCTAATTCATTAAGTTCAAACAGTATTACTACATTATTGGCAGAGGCCAACGGATTATTATGGATCGGTACTCATGGCGGTGGATTGAACCGTTTGGATACGACTAATAATCAATTTACCGTTTATAAGCATCGCCCTGATGATAAAACTTCCATCAGTAGTGATCGGGTTATGGAAATTTATAGAGACAGAAGCGGTGTGCTATGGATTGGAACCGAGAATGGTGGCATCAATAGATTTGATGAAAGTCAGCAAGCCTTTATCAGGTATCAACATAACCCGGACGATCCAGAAAGTTTGAGTAGTGATGTTGCCTGGGCATTACTGGAAGGAACTGATGGTTCATTATGGATTGGTACAGGTGGCGGCGGTTTAAATCGCTGGCTTCCTGAGAACCGAAAACAGGGTATTGCTTCGTTTAAAAAATATCACAAGACTGATGGGCTGATTAGTGATTCCATTCAATCCATTCTTGAAGACAATGTTGGGCAATTATGGTTAAGCAGCAATCGTGGCTTGATTCGCCTTGATCCTGATAGCGGTGAAACGCGGCATTTCAGTCGTAATAATGGCCTGAAAAATAATGATTTTAATTTTGCTGCCCGGCTAAAAGACCAAACCGGGAAAATGTATTTTGGAAGTACCGCAGGAGTTGTTAGTTTTCGCCCAGAACAAATTCGTACCAATCGTCATAAACCAGAAGTAGTTTTAACTGCTCAGACAAGAAATGGTCCTTTCTCAACAACTTATAGTGCGATTCCAACGGATCAGGTTTTAGAGCTAGATTATCTTAATGACCTGGTTACCTTTGATTTTGCAGGAATGGATTTTGCTGCGCCAGAAAAAAACCGTTATCAATACAAGCTGGATGGGTTTGACAAGGATTGGACGCAACCGGCTAGATTTACCAGAACCACTTATACCAGTCTGCCACCGGGAAAATATACATTTAGAGTAAAGGCGTCAAATAATGACGGTATCTGGAATGAATATGGTGTTGCAATGAAATTACAGGTGCTACCACCGCCGTGGCAGTCGCCTTGGGCTTATGTTATTTATACCCTGATGATTGGAGGCGCAATATTAGCATATTTGCGTATTCAAGCGAGAAAACTGGAACGTGAAACAGAACAGCGAATGGAATTGGAAGTTCAGGTTGAAGAGCGAACCAAAGAAATTCGTGAGAGTAAAGAGCAACTGGAACAACTCAATAAAAAACTGGAAGAATCCAGTTACACAGACTCATTAACCGGGCTAAAAAACCGAAGATTTCTGCACAACATTATTGATTCAGAAGTTGAGCAGGTCAATCGTCGGGTTGAGGATATCAAACAATCCGACAATACAGAGTCCATCGCATTGGATATTTATCCGGCATTGTCCATTATGATGATTGACCTGGATGGCTTCAAAGCAATCAATGATACTTATGGTCACCATGCGGGAGATCTGGCATTGATCCAGGTTCGGGATATTTTACAATCCTGCTGCCGCAAATCAGATACGATCATTCGTTGGGGCGGCGATGAATTCCTGATTATGGGCCGCAACACCACAGCAAGGGCCGCTGAGAAACTGGCTGAACGTATTCGTGTTGCTTTAGCTGAGCATCAATACCAATTGGATAATGGCCATGTGGGTAAACTTTCTGGCTCCATTGGTTTTGCCATGTATCCATTTTTGCCTCATAAACCACAGGCAATCTCTTGGGAGCAGGTTGCAGGGATTGCGGATCGGGCTGCTTATGTTTCCAAACAAAATGGTAGGAATGCCTGGGTTGGCCTTTATGGCAACAAAAATACTCCGGATGATGTTAGTGAGCAAATCAAGCATCATCTGGATGTTGTCTACACGAATGGCCAGATCAACATTAAAACCTCAATTGAAGGCGAACTGGTTTTTGAAGATAACAAGAAAGCCCAGGCTGGCCAGCGTTAAATACGTTTTATAACATGCCTTTCCAAAGTGAGAAGGTAGGGTAAGGAGAAAAATCTTGTTTATTCTCCTTATTCAAACCTTCTCCAGCAGAGTTTTCTCATTTTCATCTAACTGTTTCTACGAATCCCAATAAATTCTCATATTCCTTCTCTTGTTCGTGAAAGGTAGCAAGGAGATTTAATAAAAATTAATGGGATTAGTAAGAAATATTCTCTCCAGCGTTTCGACTAAATACACCGCTTTTTCGGCTTAATCGCCACAATTTTAAAAAATACACTGAAAAACCGGTGGATTATGTTTCCGAAGTATCTCCTTTGTTATCAATTAAAGAATTATTAGACGCTTGTGTAATTGATTTTAGCTCTTAAATATATCTATAACCATCTGATAAATAATGGTAATGAAGGGTATTGTAGGTGCTGAAAAAATTTTTCACTAGCTCTTTAACCAAGACTGGCATATTCATTGCACTTTCCATAACAAACGGGAAATCATCTGGGACTGGATAATTTCACATCGACAAATTTTATAAATATTTTGGAAAAGATCATGAAAAGCCACTTCAAATTAAAATTGTTATACTATTCGCGATTAAGAATGCACATTAACTAGCTGGCGCATTACATTGATTGCGAATATAATAGCGACATGAATGATTACCACCTATCAGACGACGAGATTAAACACCTTGAAGTGTTGCATC
>JALSJK010000020.1 GCA_026989395.1 Methylomonas sp. | reverse complement strand
CGCGATTGTTCGTCAATGGTAAGGGCGAGAGCAGCCCGTTGGAAGGCACCAATCCATTCGATGGCGCTAACCGTAGAGTGCAGTTTTATCGGGCGCCATGAGGTTGCCGTAACGGTTAACTAGTAGCTTCATCTTTTTGGGATGACAACAGGACAAGACAATGAGTAAAGAATTGATTATTCAAAATAACAGAGTGAATGTGCTGGTAGGGTTGTCATTTTTTGTTATGGCTTTTGTTGTTGGAAAAGCTAGAGCTTCTGAATGTGAGATCGTGCAGTTTTTAAACAACAAAAGCCAGGCTATTCAGGTTAAAAGGAATAGTTGTTTGTCTAATGATAAGGTTTCACTCGGTACTAGTTTTGTTATTTCATCAGGAGGACGGTTGTGGCTTAAAGTCAATGCCACAGAGGAAACTGATTTTCAATTAATTTGCCAGAATAGAGGCGTAAAAGCAGTACAAGTAAAATACTACAGTCCTTTTTTACCATGGATTAAACCTGAAGGCGTTGGAAAGTGTGATGCCTGGGTAAATAATAAGTTAAGTTGTGATGAAAAAAATGGAGCAAAAAATACTTTTATTTGCGCGATTGCTGTCATTAAACGACCGGAGTATTTACAAGTGACGACCTTGGAACGAACCACCTCGGTAAAAATGCGCAATATGGGCCAGGTAAACCAAAATATGGAAATGAAGTTAGAAACCAAGCCTGCAAATATCCAGGCCGTAACCAAGGCGATTCAGTCAGAAGTTAATTTATGCCGTAATCTCTATAATGCCAATCAGGTTGTTAATGCGTCATGGGAGTTAGATACCTCGGGTCGGGTGGCAAGACTTTCTTTAGAAAATAGCAATCTCTTGCGAGCAGAATTTCTATCCTGTATTGAAAGCGTCGTACAAGGTTTTGCTTATCCCCGATTTTCTAACAATGTAATGTTTGTAACAAGATTTTAACTTTTAAAGGTGTTGAAAATAGTGAATATTTTGTTGGGACAGGGTTAACTTGAAGAGTTTGATTTTGCGGGATTTCCCGCTGGCAAACAAAAAACTGCTGATTTTGTTTGTATTTATTTCAGCATTGGTTGGTGCGGCCTTTGATTATTGGAGTAGCACACATATTGATGACTGGGTACATGATTCAGCGTTAGTTTTTCAGGTCAGAAAGCAATGGAAATACACCGGTATTGTGGTTTTGGATGACCAGGTGCCAATCCGAGTCGGACGTAAGCAAGCCTTGCCGCTTTTTGTCAGAGCAACAGAGCAACTGATCAATGCCGGAGCAAAAGGAGTTTTTTTAGATGCAAGAGTTGCCAAAGAAATGGAAGGACGTATGCCTTATGCAGTTTGTATAGAAGCAAATGGACAGGTTCAGTGGTCCATGCCGGAATGTTTTGTGACTGATAATCAACAATGTCAGATTAGCAATAGTTCTGTAGGTGGCGCGCCGCTACAAATGAGTGAACAGGCAATTAACCGTTTTGTGATTGCACCTTATTTAAGCGGCCAGGAAAATCTACCCGATTTTTTGTTATATGGCTGGGATGCAATGGCTGCAATTCCAGAGCGAGGCCTGGTTGGCAGCGACAGATTAGTCACTCGGGACAGTCCGATTGCCAGATATCTGGACTTAAGCAGAGACCATGCGGTAATTAAGTTGGCCAGATTCAGCAGTTTTGAGCAAACAGAAAAGGCTCTGCAAGCGAACCCTGATGATGAAATCTGTAACGACAGGCGTCGATGTCGCCGCATTCGATTAAGCCGGCCTGTTTATGGGACGCAGCTGGATAATGGGCGGCTAATTTTACCCGTTAGCCAGCTGGCTTCATGTGACCAGGAGATAGCTAACCGGATGGCGACTTTGTTAAAAGATAAGGTGGTTATTTTACAACTGACTTCGCCAACCGAAGCGACCGATATAATCGTAACTCCAATGACAACTGCTCTTCTGGGACCGAATGCAATTACTCCTGGCGCACAATATCTTGCTGATGCCGTTGAAACGTTATTGAATGCAGACCATCCCCGAAAACCTGATCATTTTTCCAAAGCATTATTATTGTTCATAGTTGCAGCAGCAGGTGTATTGGCGGCTGCCTTTTTGCGGCAGATTTATGTTTGGCTCGGTGCGGTTTTATTGTTATTAGGCCTGGCAGGGCTATGTTTTCTGAATCCATTAACCCAATTATGGCCGGTTACAGCTAGTATGCTCGCTTATTTTACCGGTGTCGGGCAGGTCGTTGGCATGTTTCTGATTATTGGTTACCGGGAAGGTGTGCTAATCAGCCACTATATGCCGAGTCAAATCCATAATCTATTGATTTCTTTAAAAAGTGATGAACCATTCCAAAATCGACGGTGCAATGCCTTGGTGTTGATGAGTGATCTGGCGGGGTATACCCGGGTGACAGGTATTTTGAAGGAGCCAGGGGCGATTCTGGAGCTGATGAATGATTATCTAAGCGAGACATCTTTTGTACTACAGGATAAATATAATGGATGGCTGGAAAGCTATGTCGGCGATATGGTTTGTTATTACTGGCCATATAAAGACCAGGAACAGGAAGAGTCCTATAAAAATGCGCTGCGTGGTGCGATGGAGTTGTATATTTTACAAAAAAGGTTTTTTTTGTCCTTGAATCAACGATATTGGCACAAGATAGATCCACTGGTTCTGGAGCAAGTAAGATCCACAATCAATGCGGGGATTGGCTTGGCGGCAGGAATTGTTGTCATGGGGGATCTGGGACCGAATCAAGGAGTCAGAAAATTCGGAATCTTGGGAGATCCTTTGATTCTTGCAGCAAGACTGGAAAGTTTAACCCGATTCTACAATACTGAAATTATTGTTTCAGGCGACTTTGTTCAATCAGCACAGGAACTTGGTTTTGTTGCTCGGTATTTGGGGCGGGTAGTCGTGAAAGGTCGAAATAAAGCCGAAGATTTGTTCGCTTTGGGTTATGCAGATGATCCTAGATTTGCCAAATCAGCAATTCTGGAGTGGGAAAGATGGATTCGGTTGGTAGAGAAGAAACTTACTGCAAATCAGAGCTGTCCGGAAATATACAATCTGGACAGGGAAACAATCAAAAAGTGGTTGGCAAAAGGGCTTTTGGGGGATGATGGTGTTTGGTATCTGGATGAGAAATAAAATACCTTGTTTTTTATAAGTTATTAATAATTAATAAAGTATTAAATACTGATGTATGTTGCTTTTTAACTATATATAAAATACGATTAAACAAAATGACGGATTGTGTTCAGCTATGATGAGTGAGAAAATGCACTATTGCTGGGGAAAAACTTTATAAGTATTTGAATTGTGATTTTTTTTGTTAGTTGTGATGGAATTATTTTCGGTAAAAATAAAGATGTAATGATCAGTCATTCTTAAGCGTTAAATGTATATTTAAAAAGCCTGAGGGTAAGGTCTTCAGAAGTAAATGAACCTGAGGGTAATCACTATGAAAATAAGTCGTAAACTATTAATAAGTCTTTGGGTTTTACTTTTGGGTTGTAGTTCAAACCCAAAAGTTGCTTTTGATCAGGATACCGCCAGTCAGGATAATGGCGATAAGTTAATGGTTGTTGACTGTTTGCTGCCTGCGCAAATCAGAAAACTTGGTCAGTTGGGAGTTTTTGCAACAGCCAGGAGACCCATAAAAACAACAGCATCAGAATGCGAAATCCGGGGCGGTGAATATGTTGCCTATGATCGGGCAAATTATGCAACCGCATTAAAAATCTGGCTACCTAAGGCTCAGGCGGGGGAGGCGGAAGCACAAGCTTATGTTGGCGAAATCTATGAAAAAGGATTGGGTTTAACGCCAAATTATCAATTGGCTGCACAATGGTATCAAAAAGCAGCGAAACAGGGTAATACTCGTGCTCAAATTAATCTGGGTTATTTATATGAAAGAGGCTTGGGCGTAGAAAAAGATATTGCCAAAGCCATGCAGTGGTATCAAAAATCTTCAGGCCTGGAAAAAGTCGATCTCCCTTATGCAGCGACTATAGAAACATCTGCTGATAGTGAAATGAGTAAGGAAATTCAGTTTCTTAAAGCCGAGCTGAAGAACAGTCGCAATGAAGCGAAAAGATTATCTAGTCAACTGGATCAAATCCAAGCCAAATTAAAACAACGTCAGAAAAACATTGTGGTATCCAGTGAAACCCTGGCAGAATCAAAACAATTATTAAAAAAAGCCACAGAAGAGGCGAATCAGCCGGAAATTTTCCGTTTAAAACAATTAATTCAAAATAAAGAACGGGAAATAGCTCTACAAAAACAAAGCATTGCCGAATTAAAAAAGCAATATCAAGATAAATTTGCTTCTCTGAAAATAAAGTTGAATGAAACCGAAAAACGCGCCAAACAATTTGCCGAAGACTTGAAAAAGCATAAAACAGCCGCCAGTGAAGCTCAGTTAAAATTGTTGGAGGTCCAGGCAAAGCTGGCAAGAACTGAAAAGCGTTTGTTGGGAATGAAGCAATCTGCTCGGAATGAAACCAAGCAGTTTATTGAACAGCAAAAGGGTAGCGAAAAGCCGTCAGATTATGATGGACCGGATGAACATCGGGATTTACAAAATGCTTTAGTCACTCTTGAAAAAATCAAGCAGGAAAAAGCTCAGCAGCAAGAACTTATTGACCGATTGACAGAAGAAAAAAATCTTTACAAACAAAGTATTGATAACCTGAAAAATCAAATTGGTCAAAGCATGGTTTCTTCAGAAGATCTGAAAAGATTGCAAGCAGAGTTGCAAAAACAAAAACTGGCGGCAAATCAATCTCAGCTCAAACTGAAACAGCAACAGGAAGAGTTGCAAAGTACAGAATCAAAACTGGTAAGTCTGGAAAAAAATTATCAGGAATTATTGGAAATTCAGGCGATGGAAAAACAGGCGGCAGAAAAAAAAGCGGCCATTTTATTAAGCCAGAAAACCAAACAACATCAAGAAGCCATGGCCCGCGTTCAAAAAAGCCAGGAAAAGTTGACCCAGCAACAAAAAATCATCAGCCAGCTCGAACGTGAACGACAACAATATGAAGAAAAAATTAAGCAGTTACAGCAGGAAGTCAAATCTCAAAAACTTGCTGAAAAACCAAAAATAGAAATTATTGACCCCCCTTTTGTACTGGTTAGAGGAACGCCAACGGTTACACTTCGTTCTGTGGTAAAAAAACGCGACATTATTGGCAAGGTCACTGCGTCAAATGATTTGCTGTCTTTTATGATCAATGACAGAAAATCAGATATTGATGAACAGGGTTTATTTCAGACCACGGTAAATTTGGTTGATACTGAAACGCCAGTTCATGTAGTTGCGATTGATCGAAACGGCGCCAGAGCCAGTCTGGATTTTATATTGTCCTTGGGCAAAGCAATAGAAATCAACCAAAGGGCATCTGAAAAAATACCCCGGGTTAAAATGGCGCAGCCCTGGAGGACACTCAATTTTGGCCAATACTATGCGCTTATTATTGGTAATAATAATTATAAAAAAATTCCTGCCTTGGATACCCCAGTGAACGATGCAACGGCTGTGTCGAACGTATTGAAAGAAAAATACGGTTTCAAGACCAAGCTATTAATCAATGCAACTCGCTATCAAATTTTGTCTGAATTGAATAAATTACGTGCGAAATTGGCCGAAAATGATAATTTGCTGGTGTATTATGCAGGACATGGCGAACTGGACAAGGTCAATATGCGTGGCCATTGGCTGCCTATTGATGCAGATGCAGATAATACCGCGAACTGGATCTCGACAGTGGCAATTACCGATATTTTGAACACTATGTCTGTTAAACATATTATGGTGGTTTCAGATTCCTGCTATTCTGGCGCCATGACGCGATCATCTCTGGCTCGTATTGAGGCGGGAGCAGATCCCGTGAAAAAATCAAAATGGCTGCAAGCAATGCTGAAAGCCCGATCCAGAACAGTTTTGACATCTGGCGGTTTAAAGCCGGTTATGGATGGTGGTGGTGGTCAGCATTCGGTTTTCGCCAATGCCTTTATCAGAGCATTAAGCCAAAATGATACATTGCTGGAAGGACAATCTTTATACCGCAAGGTTTCTGCCGGAATTGTTGCAATAGCTGCCGAATATGGAATAGAACAAGTGCCTGAATATGCACCGATACGTCACGCGGGGCATGAATCGGGCGAGTTTTTCTTTGTACCACGTAATATCTAAAAATAATTTTTGAGGGGATGGGAAGGTGATAAAAAATAATTGTATTAAAATAAGTGCAGTAACGTTAGCTGTATTTTCCACGCAAATTGCCGCTGGCGGAGTGAGTGGTTTTAGTGGCTTGCAAAACAATAGTGAAACTTTTGTGCGTGCGACCTGCGGTGGTTTTAATGGTGGACAAAATGTGCAAAATCCTCTCCAGGATGATTTGTTTGTTGCGTGTCGTTCCATGGTGCAGTCAACAAATGAACTCAATGGTGCAACTGGACAAGCATTTAGCCGACGATTAGGCGCTGATGACTTAGGTGGCGGTTATCAAAATGTGGTTAGTGAAGAAACTTTTGCTCCTTTGACGATTGCCTCTGAAGCGTCAATTAACCAGTACAGCAGTATTGCATCTCATATCAGTAAAATTCGTAAAGGTTCGTTTTCTGTTGCCTCTTTTTCATCACCCTACGGCAAGTCATTTGATCTGGCTGATGCCAAATCAGGTCAATTACGTGGTGGCGCGGCAGGTGATGGCGACTTGTTATCATCGAGCCGGTTTGGTTTTTTTATTAATACTATTGGTGGTTTTGGTGAAACTGATCGAACAGATAAAGAAAATGCCAGTGACTTCTCCAGCATAGGGGTTATTGCCGGTGTTGATTATCGGGTGCTGGATAACCTGATTGTCGGTATTGCGGGCGGATATTCGCACCTCGATCTTGATTTTGATCAAAACATAGATGTTGGCGGCGGTGGAGTTGAGGCGGATAATTATAATATTTCGGCATATTCAACTTTCTATGTTGATGATTTTTATATAGATGGTATTTTCACCTACGGATGGTCTGATTACGAAATTGAAAGAGGGATTCGCATTAAATCAAACAATCCAGCAGTGCCTGTTATTAACAGAACTGCTTTTGCTTCACCGGAAGGGGAACAATTTTATGGCAGTTTAGGCAGTGGTTATAATTTTCACACTGGCAGTTTAACCTACGGTCCTTATGTTCGCCTCACTTATCTGAATGCCAGTATTGATAGTTATAGTGAAAACGGCGCCCGAGGGTTGGATTTGCGCATTGCTGAGCAGGAGGTTGATTCTCTTGAATCAGTTGTTGGTGCGCAAATATCCTACGCTTTCAGTCAATCATTTGGCATTATTGTTCCACATTTTCGAATTGAATGGCATCATGAGTTTTTTGACAGTGTCAGGGAATTTAGCATTTCTTATGTTAATGATCCCAGGAATAATACTCTGACACTTGAATCTGAACGTCTGGATGGGGATTACTTCAATATCGGAGTAGGAGTTTCTGCTGATTTAAAAGGCGGCATTCAGGCATTTCTCGACTATGAAACAGTGCTTGAGTTAAAAAATGTCGAAAGCCATATTTTCACTGCAGGGTTGCGGGTTGAGTTTTAGATAAAGCAAGTTTTTGGGTGAAAAACAGTAGAGACAGATAAGATTTTGTCTCTACTGTTGTTTTGAAAACCAGGTAGTTTACCTTATTTTTTCCCCTGTTATTGCGTTTCGGATAGTAGTAGGCTGATTTAATCTGCCTATACTTCCAGGAACGAAAAATAACTTTTTACGGATAAAGTATTTTCTAACCTGGCGGGACGTTTTAGGAGGTCGAAATCCGGTAGGGTTAGCGCTGGTGGATACAATAGGCCCACCAAAATACTTACAAATTTGCGCAGCAACAGGATGGTTTGTCACTCTGACAGCTAATGTGTTGCGATTGCCAGTCAGGTTTTTGGGAACCCAGGGTTGCGTTGGAATAATCCATGTGTGAGGGCCAGGCCAGGTTTTGATGATGCGGCTCTTAATGGTTTCGTCAATGTCAATATAATCTTCAATTTGTTGAAAACTTGCCGCGATCAGGATCATACCTTTTTCTAGGGGGCGTTGTTTGAGAGTAAGAATTTTCTGGATGGCTTGTTCATTTAAAGGGTCGCAACCAAGGCCGTAAACTGCTTCGGTCGGGTAGGCAATCACTTCACCGTGTCGTAGCATTCTTGCAGCCTGACGAAATTTTGTAGGCGGTATGTATTCGTTCATCCGTTATACCAATCTCACAAGTGTATTTTTAAACCCTCCTTTTCTCAGCCTTTTCCGTCAGGGATTGGTGAAAAACTTAGCGGAATTGTAGTGTTAAGCTTTTGGTCCTTCCGCGTCTGCCGGATCTCCCTCATAAGGCGTCGCATATTTACAATCTTTCTGGGGGCAAACTTTCTCAGTGCCGCGCCGTTTGGTGGTTTTTACTGTCAGGATAGGCCAGTTACATTCCGGGCAAGACTGTTTGATCGGCGCATTCCAAAGAGCATAATCGCATTTTGGGTATCCTGAGCAGGAATAGAAAACTTTGCCATGTCTGGATTTGCGTTTAAGAATAGTTCCTTTGTTGCATTTCGGGCAGGTCACGCCAGTATCTATAGGTTTTTCTATTGGTTCAATATGTTTACATTGAGGATAGTTGCTGCATCCTATAAATTTTCCATAACGACCGGTTTTAATAACTAACGCAGAATCACATTTCGGACAGGTTCTGCCTTCGACAATTTCGGGTTCGGCTGAACTTTGGCTGCCATCATCGTTCAAGTTGCGTGTATAGGAACATTCAGGGTAATTGGTACAGCCAATAAAGCGGCCATTTCGTCCCAGTCGAATTGAAAGCGGCTTGCCGCATTCAGGGCATTTTTCGTCAATGGCTTCCTGGGTAACGTCTTTGCGCTGGACGGTTTCTTCTTTCTCATGAATCAATTGGGTAAAAGGGCGCCAAAAATCATCCATCAAAGGAATCCAGTCCTTTTCACCGCGCGATACTGCATCCAGCTGGTCTTCAAGATTGGCGGTGAAATCATAATCGACATATTTGGTAAAATGTTCTGTCAAAAATTTATTCACTATCCGGCCGACATCTGTTGGATGGAAGCGTTTGCTTTCCAAGGTGACGTACTCACGGTTTTGTAGTGTCGAAATAATTGATGAATAAGTTGATGGCCTGCCAATACCATATTCTTCCAAAGCTTTAACCAGGCTGGCTTCGCCATATCGTGGCGGTGGTTCGGTAAAATGCTGGCCAGCAATAATATCATTTAATGGTACTGGACGACCTTCCTGTAATGGTGGCAAAAAGCTTTCTTTGTCATCGCTTTCTTTGGTGTCGTCTTTTCCTTCCAGATAAACGGCCATAAACCCTGGTTTGGCAATAGTTGAGCCGGTTGCTCTGAATAGATTATCTTTACTGCCACAACTTAGATCAATGGAAACCGTATCAATGGTGGCATGGATCATTTGCGATGCCATGGTTCTTTTCCAGATTAAATCATACAGCTTGAGCTGGTCACTGCTTAAATATTGTTTAACCTGGCTGGGGAGTCGTTGCACCGAAGTGGGTCTGATTGCCTCATGCGCTTCCTGAGCATTTTTAGACTTGGTTTTGTATTGTCTAGGCTTTTGAGGTACATTTTCCTGGCCGTATTTTGAGGCGATTAATTCCCTGATTTCGGTGATGGCTTCTGCGGCAAGATTAACCGAGTCAGTACGCATATAGGTGACCAAGCCAGCGCTTTCGCCGCCCATGTCGATACCTTCATAAAGCTGTTGCGCGACCATCATGGTTTTTTTGGTGGTAAAGCCCAGTTTTCTGGAAGCTTCTTGCTGTAATGTCGAGGTGATAAAAGGGGCTGCCGGGTTACGTTTTCTTTGCTTTTTCTCCAGCTTGACAACAACCAGTTTGCCATCAGCTTTTTCCAAAAGTGTTGTTTTGGCTTTTAACGCGGTTTCTTCATCAGTGATACTGAATTGTTCCTGTTTTTTGCCTTCCAAATGAGTGAGCCGGGCTTTGAATTTTTGGCCATCAGCTTCCAGGTCAGCGGTAATGGTCCAGTATTCCCTGGTTTTGAACGCTTCAATTTCCAGTTCGCGTTCTACAATCAGCCGTAATGCCGGGCTTTGTACACGTCCGGCAGAAAGTCCACGGCGAATTTTTTTCCATAATAGCGGTGATAAATTAAAGCCAACCAAATAGTCGAGTGCTCGTCGCGCCTGTTGGGCATTAATTAGGTTGATTGACAGCTCTTCGGGGTTTTGAATGGCTTCAGTGATCGCCTTTTTGGTAATTTCATGAAACACCACCCGATGAACAGGTTTGTCTTTAAGAATCTTTTTTTCTTTGAGCAATTCCAGTAAATGCCATGAAATTGCTTCTCCTTCACGATCCGGGTCAGTGGCAAGATACAGTTCATCAGCATTCTTTAAGGCTTTGGCGATAGCCTGAACATGGCGCTGATTTCGGTCTATGACCTGATATTTCATCGCATAGTTATGGTCCGGATCAACCGCGCCTTCTTTGGGGATTAAATCACGGACATGGCCGTATGAAGCAAGGACATGAAAGTCTTTGCCCAGATATTTTTCGATGGTTTTGGCTTTTGCAGGCGATTCTACAATAACAAGATTGTTGCTCATTGAGGAAAACTGGGGGCTAGATTAATGTAAAGACAGGGGAATATTATCGTAAACCAAATCTTCCATGCGGAAGAAGGCGGCCTCGTTTTCTTCACTGCTGAGCAGTACCATCAGAATGATCCACTTTAATTTATCCAGCGAGATTTCCTCATTATTCAGAGCCATAATTCGGTCAATCACAATTTCTCGGGTATTTGTAGTTAAAATCCCGGTTTGCTCTAAAAACATCAGGAAGTTACGGCATTCAAGATCCAGATACTCTATTTCCTCGGCGCTGAAAATTCGAAAGGTGGTTGGCGTAGTCGGGATGATTTGACGCTGCAGACTCAGAGATTCCAGCCAATCGAAAGCTTTATTAACTTCCAATTGTTCAAAACCTGCTTCGATTAATTCAGTCCTGATGGCATCGCTATCAGGAACGCTGTCGTTATCAGTGTCCAGATAGTTTTCAAACAGATACATCAAGACTTCAAAAATATTTTCTTTCATAAATGAACTTTTTTTATCAATTACTTAATTCTAGTATAACCCCGACCAGCAACAGATGCGATATATCCTTGCAATTCCAAAACCAGTAACACTGATGCAATATTTTCTACTGATTCGCCACTGGCAGTGACCAGGTCATCAATTGAAGTAGGACTATACTGGACTAGATTCAATAGCTTTTGTTGGTTCAGGTCAAGTGTTGATTGTTCGAATTGTGGTTCATTTTCACTAGGTGATTGAAAGTATTGGCCTAATTCTTCCAAAATATCTTGAGATTTTTCTACTAACTTGGCGCCTTCACGAATTAATGCATGGCAACCTCTGGCTAATGGATTATGAATAGAGCCCGGAATGGCAAATACCTCTCGGTTTTGTTCAAGAGCCAGTCGTGCTGAGATAAGTGAGCCACTTTGTTTGGCTGCTTCAACAACCAATAAACCCATGCATAAGCCGCTGATTATTCGATTTCGGCGAGGGAAATTATTAGCTTTTGCAACGGTACCTGGAGGCAGTTCAGAAATAATTGCCCCTTTTTCCAGGATTTGAGTGGCCAGTTTTTTGTGTCGTGCGGGATAGATCCGATCCAATCCGGTCCCGGCAACAGCAATGGTGTGGCCATTTGCATTCAAAGCGCCCTGATGACTGGCGGCATCAATACCGAGAGCTAACCCGCTGGTGATGGTGAAACCGTTATTAGCCAGGGATTTGGCAAAATCCATTGCGGTTTGGCTGCCCAGTGACGAGGGATTGCGACTGCCGACAATAGCTATTTGGGGATGAGATAAAATTTCAATGCAGCCCCTGACAAAAATAATGGGTGGTGGATCAGGAATTTCTTTTAATTGCTCAGGGTAATCAGGGTCAGAAAACAGCAGGGCATGGTTGTCAGGCTGTTCGAGCCAGCGCAAATCCTGATCAACGATATTCCAGTCAGGATTTTGAATGGCTGCAATACTGTTATCGCGAAGACCTAAAGCTGATAAAGCCGAATGTTTTTCGGAATAAATCTGCTTAGGCGTGCAGTGATCAAGGATATTAAGGAAAGTTTTACAACCCACTCCCGGCACACGAAGTAATGCCAACCAGTATTTATAGGTGTCAGGAGTGGCCGAGGTCGGGAGCTGATGATTTTGGGGGCTAGCTCCCATATGCCCGGATTATCAAGGGATTAGGGTGTAACCACATAATCTGAAACATGGATGGCATTTTTTGCCGACATAACCAGAGCATAACTGATGTGATCAAAAACTCTAAAGACCATCAGTATACCAGCTTCTTCATCAGGCAAAGTCACTTCATCGTTTTTCAATCTGGCAAAGGGATCAATAATTGTCTCTCCGCGTTGTAAAATTTGTAGCACATGACCAGATTTCAGTCCATTAGCCGCTCCTTTGTTGATTGCAACAATATGATGTTGGCCAATTTGAGCGACACCATCCAGGACGCTGATAATTTGCCCCCTGATTTGTCTCTCAGGCGCTTGGGGGAAAAAATTTAGCGTGAGATGGCCGTTTTCAGTAGCCATTAGCTTGTCACCTTTCCGGATGACGTTTTTAGATTGTGTTATTTCCAAAGTGGCGGGGTCGCCGGAATTTTGTAATACCGCATCGGCTATATAAATGGCTTCAAAACCCAAGATTTCTTTGGAATCAGGCATTTCAAATTTTTTTCCTTTTCGATATACCGTGAAATTCAAGGTTGCTGGATGTTCAATGCTGCGAACGTAAATACGGTCACCCGCACCTGCCAAAAGATGTTCTTTTGCAAAATCGACAACATAAGGAGCAGAATCAAGCTGTTTTTTGTCGACAATCTTGGGTGATGACAAAAAAGGCGCTATGGCTTCTATAGGGATGATTTTAATCGCCTCCTGAATACTGACTTCCCTGATTTTAGGGGCTAGTTCTGCTTTACCATTGTTTTGGTTGCCTGCAAAGCTCAATTGAGGTTTGCCGTCCACAAAACTCAGGACTATGATATCGCCAGGAAAGATCAAATCAGGGTTTTTGATTTGCGAATTGGATTGCCAGATTTCATTCCATTGCCAAGGGTTTTTAAGGAATTTACCGGCAATATTCCACAAGGTATCACCTCGTTTTACGGTATACTCAACCGGATGGGCAGGGTTTAATTTAATTTCTGCCGCGGTAAGAATATTACCGAAAAATAGAATTAATAATCCGAAAAATAGTCGAAAAGTCATAATTTATGATCCTGGTTTTTTATCAGTCTGAATTCAAAGTCTAGATGAAATCGGATAGAATTCCAGTTATTAGAAAGTATATATGGAGTGGTTAAGTGAGCTTGTTAAATATTCTTGAATTTCCTGATGATAGATTGCGGAAAAAAGCCGTACCTGTAGAGGAAGTCAATGATGAAATCAGGAAATTGGTCGATGATATGATGGAAACCATGTATGAAGCCAGAGGTGTTGGTTTGGCTGCTACTCAAGTCAATGTGCATAAACGAGTGATTGTTATTGATACCAGTGAAGAAAAGGACGCGCCGCTGTGTTTAATCAATCCTGAAATTATTGTCAAAGATGGCGTCGAAGAATCTGAAGAAGGCTGTCTCTCTGTTCCAGGTTTTTTTGAAAAGGTAAAGCGTGCCGAAAAAATTACGGTTCGGGCTTTAAATCGCGAAGGTGAAATTTTTGAATTGGAGAGTGATGATTTGCTGGCAGTTTGTATTCAGCATGAAATGGATCATCTGGAAGGAAAATTATTCGTCGATTATTTATCCTCTTTAAAAAGACATCGGATTAAAAAGAAATTGGAGAAAAAGCATAAACTAGAGCGCGAAAATCAGGGCCAGCAAAAACAGGCTGCAAAAAAAAGATGAAAATTATTTTTGCGGGTACGCCGGATTTTGCTGTCCCTGCATTGCAGATGTTGATTGATTCTGAACATGATGTTTGCGCCGTTTATACCCAGCCTGATCGTCCTTCGGGTAGAGGAAAGAAATTAAAACCTGGACCGGTTAAACAATTAGCAGTAGATGCCGGTTTAGCAGTTTTTCAGCCAGAGACCTTCAAAGACCCTCAGCAAATACAGCAATTACGTTCATTCGATGCTGATTTGTTGGTGGTGGTTGCGTATGGCATGATTTTGCCCCAGGAGGTATTGGATATTGCCAAACTGGGTAGTATTAATATTCATGGCTCATTATTACCCCGCTGGCGCGGTGCTGCGCCGATTCAAAGAGCGATAATGGCAGGTGACAAGGAAACCGGGATAACCATTATGAAAATGGTACGGAAACTGGATGCCGGAGACATGTTGCATAAGGAAAAATGTGAAATTGGCGATCAGGAAACGGCGAGTCAGTTACATGACAAAATGGCAAAGCTCGGTGCGATTGGTCTGGCTAAAACTTTGCCCTTGATTGAGTCGGGAACAGTAATTGCTGAGCCGCAAGACGAATCTTTGGTCACTTATGCAGAAAAACTGCATAAAAGCGAAGCCCAAGTTGACTGGACGCGATCAGCGGCAGAACTTGCCCGAAAAGTGCGTGGATTAAATGCCTGGCCGGTTGCGCAAACTGTATTAAACGGACAAGTGTTAAGGATTTGGCAGGCGCAGGCATTGGATGTTGATGTGCAACAGACTCCAGGTGAGGTGTTAGCCAATAAGGAAAAGGTTTTTGATGTTGCTACTGGCAAAGGAGTTCTGCGCTTACAGGAAATTCAATTACCGGGTGGCAAGCGAATAAGCGCTCGAAGCTTTCTAAATGCGCATGATGTTACTGGGTGTCAATTAGGTTAGGAAGGATTGGCAGTAAAAACAACAATAACAAGGTAAACTTATGATGATCCAAAACTTGAAAAAACCGGCGCTGATTATTGCCGGGGTGTTAGCTTTTTACGCTATTCTTGGTTTTTTTATTATTCCTGCTGTTATTAAAGCAAAACTGCCGGAAATAATTCAGGAACAGACCGGTCGTTCATCAACAATTCAACAAGTTAAGTTTAACCCTTTTTCCCT
The DNA here is from genome assembly GCA_026989395.1 of Methylomonas sp. Lineage (GTDB taxonomy): Bacteria > Pseudomonadota > Gammaproteobacteria > Methylococcales > Methylomonadaceae > JALSJK01. The sequence goes on along the minus strand of JALSJK010000020.1, from coordinate 15,130 downwards.
GGAGTTCAGCCTCCATAATTTCGCCATGAAGGAAAAAGACCAACAACAGGATTTTGTTACTTTCAAAGAATTCTATGTTAATACTGAACTGTTGTCTTCAATATTTCAACTGGCTTTGGTTTTTGACGAAGTCAGGTTGACAGACTCATTTGTAAAAGTTGCAAGAAATACCGATAAGACTTTTAATTTTAGTGATTTATTAGCGGACAAAGAAGAGGCCGAGCCTGAAGAAAAGTCCGAAGGGGAAATGTTTCCTCTGAAAATAAACATTATCAAATGGGTTAATGGCCAGTTTCTTTGGCAGGATAATCATTTTAATGAGCCGGTTACAGAACCGATAAAACCTATTAACTTGGTTTTGGAAAATTTTTCGACCATTATTGATGATAAATCCCAATTAGAATTAACAATGGATTTGGGTTCTGGAGGTCATCTGGAATGGCAAGGAAAACTCAGTATTTCTCCGCTGGCTTCTGATGGTCATATTCGTGTTTCCGAGATTAGGTCTCATAACTTATGGAAATTGTTATTACAGGATAAAGTCGGGTTTGTTATTAAGGAAGGTGAAAAAACTGTTGAGGCGAACTATCAGTTTAGTCTCATCGATGAAAATCTAAGCTTCATAATCAATGATGCCAGTTTTGATCTTACCCAACTCAAAATCGCAGAAAAAGGTAAGGAAAAAATTCTAATTGATGTTCCTGAATTTTCAATAAAAGGGATAGATTTTGATTTGGCAAAACAAAAAGTGCAAATTGATTCGGTATTCACCCGGGATGCCAAATTACTGGCTTGGTTAAATTCTGATGGAAGCATTAACTATCAATCGTTGTTCAAAATGGTTGAGACAGAAAATAGTCCGGCTGCTAAACCCCAAACAGCAGACGTTGAAACAACAGACAAAAAATGGCAGGTGCAGGTTAAAACCATTAGTCTGAAAAATTACGATTTTCAATTTGATGACCGGACTACCAAAAAACCAGTCCGCATTGGCTTAAACCCGATTGATTTTAAGTTGACTGACTTCACTATCGAACCAGGTTCCAAACTGCCTTTTCAGCTTAGTGTGGCAGTTAATAATGGCGGAAAATTAAACATTGATGGTTCAACGGTACTGGAACCCTTTTCAGCAACACTTAACCTGAACGTCAATGATATTGCTTTGAGACCATTTCAACCTTATGTAGAACCATTTGCGCGGCTAAATTTCATTGGCGGCAAATTTAATACGGATGGGCAACTGATCTTGTCTTTACCCAAGCAGGGAGACTTGCAATTAAAATATGCTGGTAATTCCAGTATTAAAGGATTACATACGCGGGATAAGAAATTACGGAAGGATTTTGTGAAATGGCGGTCGTTGAAGCTTTCCAAGATTGATTTTAATTTAAATCCTATGCGTTTTACCGTTGCAAACGTGCTGCTTGACAGGCCATACGCGAGGGTGACAATTAAAAAAGATCATTCAACAAATCTGGATGATATTTTTATAACGCCTGAACCAAAGAAAAAAACTAAAAAGCAGAAGCCTGTCAAAACTGAAAAAACGTCAGCACCATTTTACAAAATCAACAAATTTTCCATCAGAAAAGGCTCGTCTGATTTTTCTGATTATTCGATTATTTTACCTTTCATCGCAAAATTAAATGACCTGAATGGCGGGGTCAAAGGCATCGCCTCTACAAGAAATTCGACGACCCATGTCGCGTTAAAAGGAAAAGTGTATGATTTGGCGCCAGTCGAAATTAAAGGGAAATTTACTCCGGATTTTCGAAACCTGGATATTGTTATGCACTTTGGTGGAATGCCTTTGCCTTATGTTTCGCCTTATTCAGCCGAGTTTGCCGGTTATAAGATCGAAAAAGGTAAATTATCACTGGATCTGGAATATAAGGTTGTCAATAGGAAACTGACTGCAGAAAACAAACTCGTTATTGACCAGCTAACTTTAGGAGAGCCGGTTGAAAGCCCCAATGCGGTTTCTTTGCCGTTAGGGCTTGCGATTGCTCTGCTGAAAGATGCCAATGGTGTGATTAATATTGATCTGCCACTTTCAGGCAGTCTTGATGACCCTGAATTTAGTATTTGGGGTCTGCTTGGCGATGCATTGCTAAATTTGTTGACCAAAATCGTATCTTCCCCTTTTCAAGCTCTAGCTTCACTGGCAGGTAGCGATATGGATTTTAGTACAATTGAGTTTGTTCCCGGCTCAGCAGTACTGAATGAGCAGCAAAAGCAGAAATTGAATAAACTGGCAAAGGCATTATCAGAACGGCCAAATTTAAAACTGGAAGTTAAAGGTGTGGCTTATGTACAAGAAGATTGGCCAGCTATGCAGGAAGACGCGCTTTTAGATCAGCTTAAAAAAATCAAACAACAGGAGTTATTAAAAGAGGGCAAAAAGGTTAATCTGGAAGATATCAAACTTTCAGAAGATGAATACAATGATTTATTAGCCGATTTGTTTATTGCAAAATTCCCTGAATTGGGAAAACGTAACTTGTTCGGTACCCCCAAACTCATTGGTCGAGAAGATGAAGACCTCTACGAGGTGGCGAAAAAGAAGATGGCTTCTATTATTGCTCCCAACCGGCATAAATTGAAAGAATTAGCCCTTACCAGATCCCGAAACATTGTCCGTCATGTTGTTCAGGAAGGCGGTATTGATATAACTCGCGTTTTTGTGTTGGATTCTATTGTTGAAGAGGCAGCTAAAGATGATGCCATAGTTAGCCAGTTATCGCTTGGAGCTTCTTGATTCAACTCCGTTTTATAGTCATCAATTATTGCGAATAATGTCATTCGCAATAATTGCAGGAGTCCACGGGGGTGAATTTTCTTTAACCCGGTAGCCTCCTGGTTTTAATGACTTAGTTTTTTATATTTGATTCTATGCGGGTTGTCAGCGTCAGTACCTAGGCGCTTATGGCGATCGGCTTCGTAGTCCGCATAGTTGCCTTCAAACCAGGTGACTTTACTGTCGCCTTCAAAAGCCAGAATATGCGTGGCAATTCGATCTAGAAACCAGCGGTCATGCGAAATGACTACTGCGCAGCCTGGGAATGAGAGTAGGGCCTCTTCTAAGGCTCGTAGTGTTTCAACATCCAAATCATTGGTTGGTTCATCAAGTAATAGCACATTACCGCCACTTTTGAGTAATTTGGCAAGATGCACGCGATTTCTTTCACCGCCAGATAAATTGCCGATATGTTTTTGTTGATCCGAGCCTTTGAAGTTGAAACGGCTGACATAAGAACGTGAGGGCGTTTGATAATTTCCTACAATAATATTATCGAGTCCATCCGATATTTCTTCCCAAACCGTTTTTTTTGGGTCCAGGTCGTCACGCATTTGGTCTACATAGGCCAGTTTTACAGTTTCACCTAAACGCAAATTGCCAGAGTCAGGCTTATCAACACCTGCTATCATTCGGAATAAGGTGGTTTTGCCCGCACCATTGGGACCAATAATTCCAACGATGCCACCCGGAGGGAGCCGGAAACTCAATCCGTCAATCAGCAGGCGATCGTCAAATCCCTTGCTGAGATTTTCAGCTTCAACCACTACATCACCCAGTCTTGGGCCTGGCGGAATATAAATTTCCTGGGTTTCGTTACGTTTTTGCGCTTCCTGCGACGATAATTCTTCAAAACGAGCCAATCTTGCCTTGCTTTTTGCATGGCGTCCCTTGGGATTTGAGCGAACCCATTCCAGTTCTGATTTCATGGCTTTTTGACGCGATGTGGCTTGCTTTTCTTCTTGTTCTAAACGCTGCTCTTTTTGTTCAAGCCAGGAAGAGTAATTGCCTTCCCAGGGAATCCCTTGGCCGCGATCGAGCTCAAGAATCCAGCCTGCAACATTATCGAGAAAGTAACGGTCATGAGTAACAGCAACAACTGTTCCTGAATAATCATGTAAAAATTTTTCCAACCATGCAACAGATTCAGCATCCAAGTGGTTGGTTGGCTCATCCAGTAACAGCATATCAGGCTTGGAAAGCAGCAAGCGGCATAATGCCACGCGGCGTTTTTCCCCTCCTGATAATTTGTTAATATCCGCATCCCAGTCTGGCAAGCGAAGTGCGTCAGCGGCTATTTCTAAAGTTCTTTCCAGTTCCCATGCTCCGGCAGCGTCAATTTTTTCTTGTAACTCAGCTTGTTCGGTTAGCAATTTATCAAAATCCGCATCAGGCTCTGCGAAGGCGTTGTTGACCTCATCAAAACGTTTCAAAATGGCTTTGATTTCGGCAACTCCGTCTTCAACATTACCTCTAACATCTTTGTCAGGGTCTAATTCTGGTTCCTGGGCTAAATAGCCAATATTAATACCTGGTTGCGGTCTGGCTTCACCTTCAATTTCAGTGTCAACACCTGCCATAATCCTCAGCAATGTGGATTTTCCTGAGCCATTTAAACCGAGAACGCCGATTTTTGCGCCGGGGAAGAATGATAAAGAAATATCTTTAAGAATAAAGTTTTTGGGCGGCACAATTTTGCCAACCCGGTTCATTGTGTAGATGTATTGAGCCATTATTTCCTGGTATTTAATTTGCAAAATAGCGGAAGGATTATAAACCTTTGACGTAACTGTTTTCCAGATGATTTATTTCATGCGCGTTCCTAATCAGATTTTGCTGGAAAGCCTTAAATTGAACTCGTCCGGTAAAGAATCATTCAATGCGAAGGACAGAATGATCAACACATTTCTGTTGTGTATCGATAAACTCTGATTGAATCAGACCAATAACTCTCGGGTAGTCCCGCCTTTAATTTAAGATGGGCCAGAAAATCTTCTGGATTGGGTAAAGATTCCCAAACTGAAGGGAGGAAGGTTCCTCGTCTGCCTCTGTCTTCTAAAATCAAACCATCAATGCCAGGGCGCAATTGAGCGATCAAATCTTGTTCTGAATTAAAGGTCATGGGTTCTGCTGGGCTAAGGATAGAGATATGGATAGCCAAATCATCCAGTTCGTTGCGTTGTAAGGGGGGGAAGCGAGGATCGTTGAAGGCTGCTGCAAATGCATTTTGAGTAACATCTTCAAGTAGTGGGCGTATAGCTTCTAGTGTGCCAATGCAGCCTCGCAATTGCTTGTGTTTTTCAAGAGTAACGAAGGTGGCACGTAACTCGGAAAATTTTTCAGGGAACAGGGAAAGGTCTGGAGAAATGGGTTTTTCAGTTTCCAACCCATATTCTATCGAGGCTTTGGCCCAGTCCAATAAAATTTTACGTTCTTCTTCGTTATATTCATTGTTCAATGATGTATGCGCCATAACCAACTACTCTACTTGTGTCTCCGGCAGTATCGCCAGAGTTTCTTAAATCTATTGTTTTAACCCGGAGCGATTTTTTCCTGGCAAGTTCTAGGAGGCCGCTAACGGGTAGTCTGCCACAGGCAGAATCGTAATCTAGTGCTTCATATTGTAAAGCCTCAATAAGCTTGCTGGTTTCAAGGTCCTTTTTTTTCGCTGTCAAATAGTCATGATAGTGGCTCAAATCCGAGCTAATGACAATCAAGGTTTCAGAACCACCCCATAGCATTTCCAAGATAGTACTGATCTGTTCAGGGCTCGTCTCGCCTGCTACGATGGGGACGATTGAAAAATTATCCAGCACAGTTTGTAAAAAGGGTAACTGAACTTCTAAGCAATGCTCGTCTTGATGCGCCTGTTCAATATATTCTACAAAAGGCAAGCGGGCTATCTTGTTGACGGCTTCGACATCTACAGGTGTTTTCCCTAACGGAGTGATGAATGCAGCTGCGGAACTGACTGCCAAGCCATAAAAAGCAACCCGATGGGAAGGACCAATCATAACAACGCGGCTGATAGTTTTGTGAGCTGGAATTAGCCGAGCGTAGGCGGTAGCAGCAATTTCTCCCGAATAGATAAGGCCTGCATGTGGAACAATAATGGCTTTAGGAACTGATGTGGAATCAGACTCAGTTTCAGCCGTTTCCAGCATTCGGTTAACTAGTTGTTGTAGTTGTAAAGGGTCTGCGGGGTAAAAAGTCCCTGCAACGGCAGGTTGTCTGTTCATAATCGAATTTCTTTGAATGAAAGTGACTATTCAGTGTCATTAATAATGACAATTAACAAAAACTTTGACAAGAAATAATGTTGAAATGTTCCATGATATTTTTCCGCTTTTTAAATTGTGAACCGGAGGCCAAAAATGCATCAATTACTTTCTGAAGATACTGTAGCTACAAAATATTGGCATCAATTGCCTGATGGCCGTATTCAGTGCGATCTGTGTCCCAGGTTTTGCAAATTGCATGAAGAACAGCGTGGTTTATGCTTTATTCGGCAAAATCTGAATAACCAGATTGTGATGACCAGTTATGGTCGATCAAGTGGTTTTGCCGTCGATCCAGTAGAAAAAAAACCTTTAAATCATTTCTATCCTGGTACGCCGGTGTTTTCTTTTGGGACTGCAGGATGTAATTTGGCTTGTAAATTTTGCCAAAATTGGGATATTAGCAAATCCAGAGAAATGGATGCCCTTATGAGTAAGGCTTACCCTGATGATATTGCTAAGGCAGCATTAGAAACGGGTTGCAAGAGTGTCGCGTATACTTATAACGACCCGGTAATTTTTCATGAATACGCCATTGATACGGCTTTGGCATGCCGGGAAGTAGGGCTAAAGTCGATTTCAGTTTCGGCTGGTTATGTGTGTCCTGAGCCCAGAGAGGAATTTTATAAAGTTATGGATGCAGCAAATATTGATTTAAAAGCTTTTACTGAACGTTTTTATCACAAAATTACCGGTAGTCATCTGCAGCCAGTTTTAGAAACCTTAAAGTATATCAAGCATGAAACCACAGTTTGGTTGGAAATAACGACTTTGATTATTCCGGGAGAAAATGATTCTGAAGCGGAATTACAAGAAATGACGCAATGGATAGTTGAAAATCTGGGTCCGGATGTGCCGTTACATTTTTCTGCCTTTCATCCGGATTGGAAAATGATGGATAAACCTCCAACTCCCATAGAGACATTGTTAACTGCTAGGAAGATCGCTATTGAAAATGGTGTGCGTTATGCGTATGTAGGAAATGTTCATAATAAGGAAGCGGATAGCACCTACTGTCATCATTGTGGAGAATTAATTATAGGTCGGGATTGGTATGAGTTATCGGAATGGAGGCTGGATAACAAGGGCTGTTGTATTGCTTGTGGAACGCCTTGTGCTGGCCATTTTGATGCCAAACCGGGTGATTGGGGCAGAAAGCGCGTGGCAGTTAAGTTTTAAACCTGAGTTCGTGACTTTACTACGGCACAGGAAGAAAGTTCTTGATTTATCATGGATTGAAAAAATGCCCGTTTAACCAAAGGGTGAAGCTAAGATTTTTTCAAATTCCATGTTAAACCAATATCTTGTCCTCTGTTATCCGCATTGAAATCATTGACTCAGGTTAAAATGTGAATTAAGAGCCAATTCTTTTTCATAGCATTCATAGGGTTGGGATTTTTTTATTTTCCCCTCAACCAACCTTCTCCCTCTGGAGAAGGCTTTTTAAGACTTTAAAGCTTTAAGTTCTTAATTCATATTAAAGTTTGTTTGTGAGGCGAAAGTGACTGATTGTTTGTTCAGTTTGCAGGTATAATGCCCAAAATTAGCTGAATTATTTAAAATGGCATTTGTGGCAATAGAGGAAAATTGAATGGCTAAGCTTCAAGAACAGGCATTGCGCAAGGGTACGCAAATTGCGGTATATGAAATTAAGGAAGTTTTAGGACGTAACACCTCGGAAATATTATATCGTGCATGGAATGAGCATTTGAATACTACAGTCCTTCTCAAGGAATTTTTTCCTTTTGACTTTGTAAGCCGTGATGACGAAGATCAATCAGTCAGAGGTAATTCAAAAAAGGATATGGCGGTATTTGATTTTGGTCTTAAAAATTTTCTGAACCACTATGAAAAACTACTCGCCGTTCAACACCCGGGTATCCAAAATGCCCATAATGTCCTTGAATTCAATCAGACTGCGTACCTTGCAATGGATGACGTGGAAGGTGAGTTGTTATCAGAACAATTAGAAAAGTCCAAGACTTTTACTGAAGAAGAATTGCGTATTGTTTTGACAGGAATATTAAGGGCTTTACAGAACTGTCACGAAAATGACGTAATCCATGGTGACATTCATCCTGAAAATATTGTTATCAAAAAAAATGGTTTGCCGGTATTGCTCAATTTGGCCTCTGCCCGTCAGGCATTTGCAAGACATGTAAAAATGCTTTCCTTTGAAATGCATAAGGGGGGATATGCCGCTCCTGAACTGCTCGAAAAGCAAGCTTATGAGAATGCTTCTGTTGATTTATATGGTTTGGGTGCAACCATTTATCGGTGTATTTTTAACAAAGACCCGCAGCCAGAAAACAGCAAAAAAAGGTCTTCAAATCAAAATAATGCAGATTCGAAAAATTCTATTGTTGAACAAGCAGTGGAAAATTTTAGTGAGGAATTTTTGCAGGTTATTGAATGGATGCTAAAGCCGGAGGTTAAATCGAGACCTCAATCTGTTGCTGAGGTGATGGACAGGTTAAACCAAAATGATAAAAATACCAAGGCACTGGCAATCGCTTACCCAGAAAAATCTGAAGTTCTTTCTCCAAAGCCTTCTAATTCCGAATCGGAAGAAGGTAATAATGGGGCGATAGCTGCACTATTAAGTGTTGCAATTATAGCGGTAGGCGTAGCCATATTCTGGACAATACAAAATAAAAATAGTTTAAAAGTTCCAGATAATCAGGAGGTTGCAGGTGTTGTGCCTGCCAAAGCGCCGATTCAGAAACAAGATGCTGCGGAGAAACCTGTTTTGCAAACTAAGGTTTCTGAAGTGTTGACTGAGGTAGCTTCAGATACAAGTGGCTCAGATACGAACCCAGATCCTGAGGCTGTTGAGGCTGTGTTAGATAAGTCGGGCAAAACTCATGCCGATGAAATTGCACAAAAAGAGGCTGAAAAGGGAAAGATAGAAACCGAAGCAATGCAAGTAGTTGAAACCAAACAAGAGCTAAAGCTAGAGCTGGAACCAGGGCCATCTAATTCTGCGGTTGTTGAAGAAAAGACGCCGTTGGAAGTTGAAAGCGGATCTCAAGCAATCGAGTTAGCAAATAACGATAAAGACTTGATTGACCAGTATATGAAGAAAGCAGGCCAGAAATTTGCGAAATATCAACTAACAACACCAGAAGATGACAATGCCTACAATTATTATTCAGCGGTGTTGAAAATTGATCCCGATCATGCCGGAGCCAAAAATGGTTTGAGAATGATGGTGGATTTGTATGTTCGGCTTATTGATAAAGCGGTCAGAGAAAAAAAATATGATTTAGCCCGATTGTATATGAACAGGGCGAAAAATATATTGCCTGATTCGCCAAAGTTACAGCAAAAAACGGATGAGTTATCGGGGTTGTCTGATGTTTTCCAGGTCACTGATTAATAGCTAAAGCGGTTTTTTGCGAATGACGTTATTTACAAAAACTGGCATATTCAAGCAGGGCATTTTCAAACACAAAAGGTATGTTATTCCGAAGGGGGAATAAGGATTGTGTTTTGAGGTGGTTTGCTATTGTCAGTTTCTGGGTAATCCAGAGTGTAATGAAGGCCGCGACTCTCTTTTCTTTGTTGTGCACAACGAACAATTAATTCGGCAACAATAATCAGGTTCCGCAATTCCAGTAAGTCGCTGGTGACACGGAAATTGCCATAATATTCTGCAATTTCTTTTTTCAATAATTCAATGCGATGCCTGGCACGTTCAAGGCGTTTATTGGTCCGAACAATGCCGACATAATCCCACATAAATCGTCTGATTTCGTCCCAGTTATGTGCAACTACGACTTCTTCATCAGAATCGCTAACTTTTGACTCATCCCACTCTGGAAGTTTAGGTGGATAAGGAGCGTCAGGTAATGCCTTTAAGATATCAATGCTTGCCCTTTCAGCAAATACCAGGCATTCCAGCAAAGAATTACTGGCCATTCGATTTGCGCCATGTAAGCCGGTACAAGCGACCTCGCCCACCGCGTAAAGTCCTTCAATATTGGTTCGGGCATAGCTGTCAGTCAGAACGCCTCCACAAGTATAATGAGCGGCAGGGACGACGGGAATAGGTTGTTTTGCTATATCAATACCGAATTCCAGGCATTTTTCGTAAATCGTTGGGAAATGTTGTTTAACAAAGACTTTGGGTTTGTGTGAGATATCCAGATACACGCAATCAATGCCGCGTTTTTTCATTTCATGGTCAATGGCCCTGGCAACAATATCTCTGGGCGCCAATTCTGCACGAGGATCAAAATTATGCATAAAAGCGGTTCCATCAGGCAAAATTAATTTTCCACCCTCCCCGCGGACTGCTTCACTAATCAAAAAAGATTGAGCGGAAGGATGAAAAAGGCAGGTGGGATGAAATTGCATAAATTCCATATTGGCAATTCGGCAGCCTGCCCGCCAGGAAAGGGCGATTCCATCGCCTGTGGATATATGCGGGTTGGTGGTGTAAAGATAAACCTTGTTGGCGCCGCCTGTGGCAATGACAACTTTGCGTGCGGCAATGGATTTGACTTTATTTGTGCTAATATCCAGCACATAAGCGCCCAGGACACGCTGTTCTGAAAGTCCTAGCTTTTTTGCAGTAATCAAATCAATGGCATTATGATTTTCCAGAAGGGTGATGTTGGGATGCTGCTTTGCTCTGTCAGTTAAAGACGTTGACACTGCTTTTCCTGTAGCATCTGCAGTATGGACAATGCGCCGATGGGAATGCCCCCCTTCTTTATTCAGATGTAATTCAATATTGCCATTTTTATCTTCTGTGCCAGTAAATGCCACGCCTTGCTGGGAAAGCCATTCAATGCTCTGTCTGCCATGTGTGACAGTCAATTTGACAATATCTGGGTCACATAAACCAGCTCCCGCGTTGAGAGTGTCCTCAGTATGCGATTCGATGGAATCCTGGGCATCCAATACCGCAGAAATCCCACCTTGGGCGTAATAAGTGCTGCCGGATGTCAAGGCAAATTTGGACAGTACAGCAACTTTTGCATGATCAGCAATTCTGATAGCAAGGCTTAACCCGGCGGCGCCACTGCCAATAATAAGGACATCGTAAGTTTCTTGGCTGGACATTTAAGGCAAATTATCGAGCATGATCTAGAATTAAATACAGTTTTATCAAAAATTTGGGTGCTGCTTGGTTTTATTCATTTTCAGGTATTCCTGGGTTTTAACCAATATTGATTATGAAAAAATTCAATGCTATTTACCCGTGTAATTCTAAAGTTGGCTTTAAAACGTTTTTTTAAGGATAATAAGTGTTTTTGTGCCTATTTTGCAAACCCAATAAATTTTTGTAGAACTTATGCAGTTTAAAGCGGTCCATTCAGACAGCAAAGAGGTTTTGTGAGCAGTCAACAGCCAAACAGAACCAGTGAGCTATTAGATCACGAACTGGTGCAGAAAGTGCAGCAGGGCGACAAGTCAGCGTTTGACCATTTGGTACGGAAATACCAAAGTAAGATCATTTCGCTGGTAAATCGCTATGTTAAAGATCCCAATGAAGCTCAGGATGTTGCGCAGGAAGCTTTTATCAAGGCTTATCGGGCGCTTGGTAATTTTCGGGGTGACAGTGCTTTTTACACATGGTTGTATCGAATTGCGATTAATACAGCCAAAAATTATTTGGTTTCCAGGGCCAGAAGATATTCTGAATCGGAAGTGGATGTAACCGAGGCGGAGCAAGTTTATAATGCCCCCCAGTTAAAAGGGCTGGATACCCCTGATCAAGATTTACAAAATGATGAGATTGTTGAAGCAATTTCGTCTGCAATGGAAAAATTGCCTGAGGAGATGCGAAACGCCATTATGCTTAGGGAATTTGAAGGAATGAGTTATGAGGAAATAGCTCAGGCAATGGAGTGTCCAGTTGGAACGGTACGGTCGCGGATTTTTAGAGCACGTGAAGCGATTGATAAGAAATTACAACCTTTACTTGATAAACGGTGATATTTGATGCCTGACAAGATGAATCAAAAAATATCCCAATTCATTGACGATGAATTGCCTTATGAGGAAGCTTTACAGTTATTAACGGAGGTAAAACAGCAGCCGGATTTAGATGCGAAAATGCGGCGTTATGAAATGGCGAGTACGATTTTGAGAAGTCATCAGCCAGTTTCTATTGATTCTGATTTTGTTGACAAAGTTAGCCAAGCACTTGAGCAGGAAGTGGTTTATTTTCTGCTAAACACCAAGAAACGATCAAAATATGTTTCTTCCGCTCTGGCTGTAGCTGCCGGAGTGGCTGGTGTAGCGATTCTGGTGGCGAATAATGTGCCAAAATTAGAAAATCCATTACAAGAACGTTATGTAGTTTCTGCAAATAACCCCAGTCAAATTGAATTTAAGGAAACACGCAGACCGGTAAAAATGGTGGTCAGAAAATCTGGAGCAATTGATCCGAGATTTTACAGTTATCTGCAAGCGCACCGCGGTAACTTATATACCATAGATTCCGGCGTTCAAAGTTATGCTAGTCTGGCGGGGTATGAACAATAATCATGCTTGGAAATACGCATGAAATAAAACCAGTCATTGATTCTCCTTCCTATCATTTTTCGTTATCAAAACTATTGCAGCTCTTGTTAACTTTCTTACAGAATTTTAAGCAAGCTGAACTTGTTATGGATAATGCCCTACGCCAGCCTTTTAGATGCAGCTTTTTGTGGCTATGCTTATTTGCCATTTCTACTGTATCAATTGCACAGGATCTTCAACAGCAATCACTGAATGCGCAGCAAATACTTCAGGAAATGTCGCAGGCGATGCGCACCCTGAATTATCGGGGTACTTTGGCCTTATTTAGGAATGGCCATTTGAATACCATGCGATTTTATCATGCCGCTAATGGGGGGGAAGAGCAGGAGCGTTTATTGGCACTCAATACCCCGTTGATGGAGGCAATCAGAACGCCTTCTCTGGTTAAATGCTATTACCCTGATTCAAAAAAAATTGTTGTTGATCATCGGCCTTCACGGCGTTCATTTTTAATGGATTTACCGGAGAACTTTGCTGAATCCCAGCATGCTTATGATTTTATTTTTGCAAAACCTGAGGTGGTTGCTCGTTTACCTGCTTTAGTTGTTAAAATAAAGCCGAAGGATGATTTTCGCTATGCAAGAAAAGTCTGGATCAGCAAAGACCATTATTTGCCATTAAGGTTTGAATTAACAGATGATTTTGGGGATATACTGGAACAGCTGGTTTTCACTGAATTACATGTTGTTAATTCATTGCCTTTAATCCAAATTCCTCTAGAAACCAAGCATGTCCAGCATATTCATCAGCTTGATTTTCTTGATTTCGATCAGGCCAGTTTTACTTTGGAAGGTATGCCTAAAGGGTTTAAGAAGGTTTCGTTTACCAAGCAGCATTTTCATGGCAGTAATAAGTTAATTGACCATTTATTATTAAGTGATGGATTTGCATCAGTTTCAATTTATCTTGAAGAAGGTGAAAATGGTAATAAAAGTGAACCGGCTGCCGAGCATCAAGCAATAGGTGCCGTGAATATTTATACTGACAGATTGAAAAATTATCAATTAACGGTGATGGGGGAGGTGCCTGTCAAAACGCTGGAATATATTGCCGCCAATGTTCGGCTTCGAAAACAAATTGATAGTTCAGCAAAGGCAGCTCTGGATAAGCCGTAGAAAATTTATAGTCTCAGTCGTGGCCGCGCGAAGTATAAACAAATTGCGATTATTTTTTGCAATAAACTGACTATGCGAGGCTCTAGTTTCTTTTTATCGTGCGGATATTCTGTGCACGTTATTCCTAACCAAATTTATAGCCAGATGAGTATGAATGGAGGTGTTATGCTCAAATTTTTTTCTGCCCTGATAATTTTAGGGGCAAGTGGTATTTATAATGCGTTTGCGCAATTGCCTGATTTTACCTTGTTGGTGAAAGATAAAGGTAGTGCAGTCGTTAATGTTAGCCGGGTTCAAAAAAACGAAGTCCCAGAACAAATGGCGGAAATGCCTCAAATGCCTGAAGGCGCGCCATTGGATGATTTTTTGAGACGTTTTTTTCGTGGGCATCCGGAATTTGGGGGGCCGGGCTTTGTTCCGCGAGAGTCAAAATCTCTGGGTTCAGGTTTTATTATTTCCAATGATGGTTATGTATTAACCAATCATCATGTCGTTAAAGATTCTGATGAAATCATCGTTAAACTTTCGGATCGTCGCGAGTTAGAGGCCAAACTGGTTGGTTCTGATCCGCGTACCGATGTGGCATTGTTAAAAATGGATGCCCATGATCTTCCGGTTGTCAGTATTGGGTCGGCTGATCAGCTTAAGGTGGGTGAATGGGTTTTGGCCATTGGTAGTCCATTTGGATTTGATCAGTCAGTGACTGCCGGGATAGTCAGCGCAAAGGGGCGCAGTTTGCCCGGTGACAATTATGTACCATTTATTCAAACCGATGTAGCAATTAACCCGGGTAATTCCGGTGGCCCGCTATTCAATATGAATGGGGCGGTTGTGGGTATGAATTCCCAGATTTACAGCAGGACCGGAGGGTACATGGGTTTGTCCTTTGCTATTCCGATCAATGTGGTGATGAATGTTGTTGATCAGCTTAAAAAAACCGGCAAGGTTCAGAGAGGGTGGCTGGGCGTGCAAATTCAGGATGTAACCAGAGAGTTGGCTGAATCATTTGGTATGGACAGGCCACATGGCGCATTGGTGGCTAGAGTGATGCCAAATAGTCCTGCTAAAGCAGCAGGGATTCAGGTTGGCGATATTATCGTGGCATTTGATGATAAGGAAATTGAAGTATCATCCGAGTTGCCTCCGATTGTTGGTATGACGCCTTTGAAAAAGAATGTTCGGATGAAGGTAATAAGGCAAGGAGATCTGGAAACTATCAAGGTTAAAGTGGGCTTGTTGCCCGAGCAGGAAGAACTTCGTCTGGTCCAGGAAACAAATCCGGGTGAAACAATCAACAAGCGTTTTGGAATCGTTATTTCTGATTTAACTAGCGAGCAGCGGGAGCAGTTACAGGTCGAGAAAAATGGCGTCTTAGTTCGGAAGGTGAGTAAGGGTCCGGCTCA
>JALSJK010000019.1 GCA_026989395.1 Methylomonas sp. | reverse complement strand
ACTAATATCCACTTGATGGGTAAAATCCCCCCCAGCATAATTGTATGTCTCTAAGGTATTCCCATTCTCATCCTTCAAAGTAATAACATCGGCACCACCTTGATTATTAAATACAAAACTCTCTAAGATAACATCTTGTATCGCTGTAAAAACGATACCCAACTGCCTGTGCCCTTCAATATCATTTGGCACATCTGGACCAGTGAGCGTAAGCTGGACAGCAGATGCAGTATTAGCAAAAATAAATAATGCTATTAAAAAAAATCTCTTGCAAGTAAAACAATACATTTTGTATCTCCAAAAATTACACTTTGCTGTGCCTATTAAATATTACCCGCTAAAAATGTCAATAGTACTTCTGTCCAATATTTTCCCGCTTCAAGGGGTTTATTAAAAAAAGAATAATAAACATTTCTGCACCAAAAATCTTAACAAGATAATATAACCCTATGTAAAAAAATAATTATATTCATTTATTTTCAATAGGTTAACCTAATTAAAGATATCAATACTTTTTTAAAAGAATTTGTTTTAGTTAAGTAAGCACAGTCGAAAATACAAAAACAAATTGTTTGAAAATCACACAAAATAGAATAAATCTTTATTGGTTGCTTTAGTTTTCCCTGGAAATAAGCTTGATAAAGTCTAATTAATCACGTAATGACCACGATGTCTCAAACAATTTTTATATGCGCGCTCAAAACTTGCTTCCGCACCAAAACCTTGCTTAGTACCACCACCAAAGCCGCCAATGGTTGCTCCAATTGCCGCACCTTTGCCAGGATCACCCGTTGCCGCACCTAAAGCAGCTCCGGCCGCAGCTCCCAAAAGCGCACCAATTGCAGTTCCTTTTGCAGTCTCTGTAGCGGTATTTCCAGAGGCTTGCAACGCTAACTGTCTGCATTCATACATATCTTGTTCCAAACGATAGGAATTTGGATTGCCATAAGGATCCACCGTGGGTCTCCAGCTTGTTTGTGTTGAACATGCTGAAATAAGTAGACTTGAAACCATAAAAAAAGCAGGTAGAATCTTGTTCATCATCATTCCTCCCAAAATTGTTAATTAACAACCAAATCATCAGTTCGAAAGTTTTTTCTTTCTCCCACTAGCAAGGAAAAGGATCGCTCATTAGCTGTTACCTGAAACCGTGATTTCAATGCGGAGAATAACAGGTGTTATTCAATTTATTTATCAGAAAATATTAGCCCCGATTGTCTGAATCTATAATGAACACCTAAGGTTAAATATCCCTTAACACCACATTTGGGGGTTGATTTACTACTTTTCTCACTCCCCAATAACCAGCACCGCCTACGACAAGAGCAGCCATACCAGGGATTACCAACCATAACTCAACATTGAAATGATATTCCAAATGCAAAACATAACTATAAATTGCAAAAATAACCCCTTCTGAGATAATGAGGGCAATAACTCCAGAAAAAAAGCCCAGCAGTACAAATTCCAACAAATGCGTGGCATTCAGAAATTTTCTATTTGCACCCAAGGTCCGCATAATGGCGCCGTCATAAATTCTGGCGTCCAGAGTGGAAATAACTGCGGCAAAAAGCACCATAAAACCGGCTAATAACGCAAAGTAGAGTAAATAATTAATGGCCTGGGTTAGTTGATTAAGGATGGTTTTGAACTGTTTCAGAATTAAATCCACTTCCAGAATTGTGATACTTGGATAAGACTTCAGCAATGTATTGAGCAGATTCTTTTTCTGGTCAGGCAGAAAAAAACTGGTGATAAAAGTATGCGCATAAGTATCTAGAATACCCGCCGGGAAAATTATATAGAAATTAGGTTTCATGGTATCCCATTGAACTTTTCTAATACTGGCAATAGTCGCCTTCATGCGCTGACTACCAATAGTAAAAGTTAATATATCGCCTAGTTTTACATCCAGGCTTTTGGCTAATTTTTGTTCAATGGATACTAAAGGTTTACCTTTGGCATTCAATGTATCCCACCACTTGCCAGCAACAATTCGATTGTCTTCAGGTATCTGCTCTGTCCAGGTTAAACTTAAATCCCGGTGCGTAGCATTTTCGGCCTGACTGTCTTTGCTGACAATTTGCTGCACGGGTATGCCATTGATTTCAGTCAATCTTCCTCTGACAACAGGATAAAACTGGCTTCCTGAGATTTTGTTTTTCAATAGATCCTGTTGAAATGCTCGTAGCTGATCAGCAAAGATGTTCAATGCAAAGTGATTAGGTGCGTTTTCGGGCAACTTCTTTTGCCAATCGTCAATCAGATCTGTTCTGACGGTGAAGGTCAAAATCATGGCAACCAGGGTAATACTAAATGCCAACATCTGGCTGACACTGCCCTGCTGATTTCTCAGTAACCCTTGTAATGCAAACCGAAAGTTGAGACTCAAATGAGGAATAAGTGGCAAGGATACAGTTAAAAGCCCCCAAATAATCATCCCTAAAACAATAATCAGTAACAATCCCACACCTAAAATGGTTGCTGTCATTTTTATATCTTGAGTATATCGCCAAATGAGCGCCGTAATGACAATCATTGCCAATCCATACACAGCCCATGCGCTTGTTGGTAATGGCAATAGATCTCTACGTAATACTCTTAAAGGAGGAACACGTTTTAGCCTTAATATCGGCGGCAACGCAAACCCAAACAAAATCACTATGCCGGTAACAAATCCAAAGATAATGGCAATCCATCCCGGGTTAGCAACCTGCGGGGGCAACAAATTTGCCAGTAAATGAAACAAATATGTTTGAGCCAACCAACCTGCCAGACAACCCAAAGCACTGGCAAAAATTCCCAATATCATAAACTGGTAAAGATATAACCAAAGAATTTCATTTTGCCTGCAGCCCAGACAACGCAACATTGCCGTGGTATTAAAATGTCTCTCTGTATACCGCCGAGTAGCCATGGCAATGGCAACCCCGGAAATCAATATCACCACGATACTGGAAAGACCTAAATATCGTTCCGCTCGTTCTAACGCAGAGCCTAGTTGTGGTCGATCCTCATGAATATCCATCACTCGTTGTGAAGGATTCAACTTGGGTTTTATCCAACGTTTAAATTGCAATAATTGCTCTGCTGCACCCGAGAACTGAAAATAATAATGAACATGACTACCAGGCTGAATAACCCGAGTAGCCTCCAAATCTGCATTATTAATCATCACCCTAGGCGACAAACTATATAGATCACCGCGTTTATCGGGTTCATAAGTAATAATTTTGGTGATTTTTAACGGCTTCTCGCCGACCGTCAACATATCTCCCAACTTCATTTTCAAGGCAGACAGCACTCTCTTTTCCACCCATGCCGAACCCTGCTCAGGCCCATGACGAACAATTTGTTGTTGGCGATAATCAGAATCAGTTGTTTTTAAATGACCTCGTAACGGATAAGTTGAACTGACGGCCTTAATTCCGGCCAGCAACATTTCGTCATTCTCAATCAAAACACTCGAAAACTCAGCCGTTTGCGCCTGCTTTAGAAGAAATTTCGCAGCTTTTCCATGCCACTCAGGAGGCAGTTTCTGAGGACTGCTGATAACCAGATCCGCAGCTAGAAAATCGGCTGCCTGATTAGTCATCGTGCGTTGCAAGCGATCGGCAAACAAGCTGATGGCGGTCGAACTGGTGACAGCAATAATCAAGGCCAAAATCAAAATTGTGAGCTCACCTGAACGAGCCTCTCGCGCCAATAAACGCACCGCCAAAAATAACCTATTCATACCGTTTTTCCTGCTTCCAACTTAATCGTCTGCTCACATCGAGAAGCCAGCGCTGGATCGTGAGTCACCAAAACCAGCGTTGTTTGCTGTTCCTGATTGAGTTGAAATAATAATTCAATAATATGTTCGCCAGTCTTGCTGTCAAGATTTCCCGTTGGCTCATCGGCAAATAAAATAGTTGGCGTTGTAACAAATGCTCTGGCCAATGCCACACGCTGCTGCTCACCCCCGGAAAGTTGATTCGGCCGATGACTGAGGCGTTCGCCAAGCCCTACCCGGTTCAAAAAAGTTTTTGCTGCTGATTTTGCGTTTCTGTCATTTCTTAATTCCAACGGCAACATCACATTTTCCAATGCTGTCAATCCGGGAAGTAGCTGAAAAGACTGGAATACAAATCCAATAAAACGATTTCTGATTTCCGCCCTGCCATCTTCATCCATTTCTGTTATTACATGCTCTTTTATTTTAATGGATCCCTTGGTTGGCACATCCAAGCCGGCAAGCAACCCCAGCAAAGTTGATTTGCCCGAGCCTGAGGCTCCGATGATGGCAATACTTTCGCCTGCTTTAATTGACATATTTATCGATGACAAGATATGTAATGGGCCGTTGGAGGTTGGTACTGTTTTACTCAAGCTTTCTGCCTGTATAATGGCATTCACATTATTCTGGGAGGTTTGTTTCATGAAGAGATTTTTCCTTATGGTATTTTTATCACTATTATCAACCACTGCAATGGCTAAATCCATTGTTGTTTTAGGTGATAGCATCAGTGCTGGATATGGAATCAATGTAGACCAGGGCTGGGTAAATTTGTTGCAAAAAAAATTACAACAGGAGAACCTGCCTTATACTGTTTATAATGAAAGCATTAGCGGTGATACTACTGCAGGTGGATTAGCGCGGATCGACAATATCCTGAACAAGATAAAACCCGATATCCTGCTTCTGGAACTGGGTGCAAATGATGGATTGAGAGGGTTATCGCCAAAAGCCATGGAAAACAATCTGGCTGAAATTATCAAACGCAGCCAGAACCACGGCGCCAAAGTACTGCTGCTTGGCATGCGTATTCCGCCTAATTATGGAAAACGCTATATTGATATGTTTTACAATATCTATCCGCAACTGGCGGAACAATTAAAAATTCCTTTGGTGCCCTTTTTACTCGAAGATGTCGCCTTACATGAACATTTAATGCAAAGTGACGGTTTACACCCCGACACATTAGCGCAGCCCGTCATTACAGCTAAAGTTTGGCGTTATTTACAACCACTCTTGGATTAATAACTGCCCGCCTCTTTAGGCGATTAATTTACAACTCTTTCCTATAATTTGCATTATGGAGTCGGATTACGGTTTTCTATCGAAAAAAATCTTCCTGCTATAAATTTCTCATCCCTGAGTCCACAAAGTATATTCATCTTTTCAACAAGCTTCCGGGTTTTGTGCAGTAACTCAACAAATAAAATCCGGATTGTGTTGCGTTTCACTAAAAGCTAGCCCGGCATTCTCTATTCTTAACCCTGAATTTCTTCCAAAAGACAGGATTAAGTATGAAGATGAATTTACCCGTTGCTCTAGCATCACTGACCGGAGTTGTTGCGTTAACTTATTACTCATTCACAATAAAGCTGGATGGGGCAACTACTGAGCATACTGCACAGGCGTTACAACCGCACCTGGAGAAACCTGCTCTAGCAGTTAACCATGCGCCAGTAGCTGCAAAAAGCAGCTCGAAATTATTCCAACGAGCATCTGTAAAACAGCTTTGGCAGCCAATTTCTCCTCAGCAACATCCGCAAGATATTCCAGACAATCTCTATGTTGAATATATTAAGACCAATCAACCTGGTGACTTAAAGATCGCAGAAGGGCAACAGGTTTCTTTATTAATCCCACAAGAAAACAAATCATTTATTGGCGTCATTGATGAATCAACACGCGC